>DASYUZ010000026.1:0-5925 GCA_036000665.1 Gaiellaceae bacterium | reverse complement strand
GATTTCCGAGGCCGCCGAGGCGCTCGGGATCCCCGTCGTTTCCGGCAACGTCTCGCTCTACAACGAGACCGACGGGCGCGCGATCCCGCCGACGCCGGTCGTCGGCTGCGTCGGGCTCGTCGACGACGTGCGCTCCGTTCCGCGCGGCTGGCGCGAGGGCGACGCGATCGTGGCCGCGACGGCCGAGGGCCTCGAGGCCGAGGCGGCGCTGATCCGCTTCGTGGGGCGCGTCGCGCCGCTCCTCTCGCTCGCGCACGACGTCGGCACCAGCGGCGTTCGCGCGGCGCTCGTCGAGGCGGCGCTCTGGAGCGGTGTCGGCGCCGACGTCGAGGTGCCCGAGGACGCCCGCGTCATCCTCGCCTGCCCGCCCGAGCGAGTCGGCCGGCTCGGCGCGGAGTTCACCCAGATCGGCGTCGCCGGCGGGGAAGGGCTACGGTCAGGCTGATGTGCGGGGTCTTCGGCATCCGTTCCCCCGGCCGCGACGTGGCGCGCGTCACGTACTTCGGCCTCTTCGCGCTCCAGCACCGCGGACAGGAGTCGGCCGGGATCGCGGTCTCGGACCATGGCCGCGTGACCGCGCTGCGCGAGATGGGCCTCGTGTCGCAGGTCTTCTCCGAGGAGAAGCTGCGCGGCCTGCGCGGTGAGCTCGCGATCGGCCACACGCGCTATTCGACCACGGGCTCGACGCATTGGTCGAACGCGCAGCCCGTGCTGCATCACGGCCCCGCGCGCGTGGTCGCCCTCGGGCACAACGGCAATCTGACGAATGCCGCCGAGCTCCGCGACGAGCTGCGCGCGCGCGGGATCAAGGTGGGCTCCACCTCCGACAGCGAGATGATCGCTGCGCTGATCGCGAACGACGACGCGCCGCTCGAGCAGGCGGTCGCGAACGCGATGGCGAAGCTCGACGGCGCGTTCTCGGTCGTCGCGCTCGCGGAGAACCGCCTGATCGCGTTCCGCGACCCTCGAGGCATGCGCCCGCTCTGCCTCGGGCGGATCGGCGACGACTGGGTCGTCGCGTCCGAGACCTGCGCGCTCGACCTCGTCGGCGCGGCGCACGAGCGCGAGGTCGACTGCGGCGAGGCGGTCTTCATCGGCGACGACGGGCTGCGGGCGGTACGCGCGGTCGAACCGCAGGACGCGGGCGCGCTCTGCATCTTCGAGTTCTTCTACCTTGCCCGGCCCGACTCGCAGCTCGCGGGGATCGAAGTGCACTCCGCGCGCGTGCGCATGGGCGAGCGGCTCGCCGCGGAGTCGCCGGTCGAGGCCGACCTGGTGCTGCCGATCCCGGACTCCGGCACCCCCGCGGCGGTCGGGTACTCCCGCGCTTCTGGGATTCGATTTTCCGAGGGCCTGATCAAGAACCGCTACGTGGGCCGCACGTTCATCCAGCCGGAGCCGGGCCTGCGGGAGCAGGGGATCCGGCTCAAGTTCAACCCGCTCGCCGAGGTCGCAGGCCAGCGTGTGGTCGTGATCGACGACTCGATCGTCCGCGGCAACACGACGCGCCAGATCGTCCGGATGCTCTTCGACGCCGGCGCCGCCGAGGTGCACGTGCGCGTCTCGTCGCCGCCCGTGATCGGCCCCTGCTTCTACGGGATCGATTTCGCGCACGAGGACGAGCTGATCGCGGCGAACCGCACCGTGGAGGAGGTGCGGGACTTCATCGGCGCGACGACACTCGCCTACCTCTCGCTGGAAGGACTGCAGGAATCGACGCGCCGGCCCGAGTCGGAGCTCTGCCGCGCCTGCCTCACGCGCAGCTACCCGACCGCGATCCCACAGGAGCTCGCAGCCGGGAAGCTCCGCCTCGAGACGGTTCTGTAGTTACTGCTCGAGCACGCGGCTCGCCTTCGCGATCCCGCGGCTGAGGATGTACGCGACCGAGACCCACTTGGCGAAGTCGAGCCAGTTCGGCGCGCCCAGATGGTCGGACATCCAGCAGACCAGCGAGACGAAGATGAGCAGGACGACGTAGAACAGGAACTCGGCGTTGCCGGGGATCGGCAGCCGCGCCATGTCGGGCATGTTCCCCCACGCGGGCGTGGTCGTCGTCCGCGGCGGCGTCGGGGGCGGCTCGCCCGGGGGCATGGTGGACATCAGGCTCCTTTCCGGAACGGGACGACCTGTCGTTCTCGATCGGGACCGGGTTTTCCTGCGCGAGCTACGACAGCTCGTCGGCCCGTCCGTAGCGGACGGCGCGCTCGACGGCACGCGGGTCGTGCCCGCTCTCCAGGAGCTGCTGGCGCAGCTCGCCCTCGCCGAACATGCGCAGGAAGAGCCAGGCGATCGCCGCCATCGTCACGACCGAGCCCTCGATCATCATCACCGCCCCGGCCGCTGCCTGGTCGGACAGCCCGACGTTCGCGTACGGCGCGTAGAAGACCTCTCCCGACCAGAGGAAGACGTTCGCGAGCAGTGTGGAGACGAGCCGAACGGCGACGATGTACGCGAGCTTCGCGCCCGTGCCGAACCACTGCGGCTGCGGGAGCGTCTCCAGCACCGGCGCCCACATCAAGATCCCGGCCGTGAAGAAGCACGTGTGCTCGAGCGCGTGCACCGGCTCGTGCCTGATCGCCGCGTCGTAGGCGAACGGGAGGTGCCAGAGGTAGAGGTTGAGCGTCCACAGCGGGAGCGCGACGAACGGGTGTGTGAGCGGGCGCACCCACTGCGCGGGCGGCAGCGCGAGCACGGGTCGCAGCAGCGGCCCGGTCAGCCCGGCGAGCAGGGCGAGCGGTGCGAGGTCGCCGAGCAGGAGGTGCTGGACCATGTGGAAGGAGAAGCGCTCCTCCCCGAGCTCGGCGACCGGAGAGACGACGGCGGCCAGCAGGAGCACGATCGCGATCGCGAAGAGCGCCACCCTCCTCTTCGGCACGGCCGGGCCGCGCCGCGTGAGCGTGCGGGCCCGGAGGGCGTAGGCGACCGCGACCAGCAGGATCGGGGCCACCTGAACCGGATCGAACGTCCACTCTCCCATCGGGCTGGACTCTAGGATGCCCGCCGTTGCAGCTCTTCCACTACCACCTCGTGACGAGCAAGGTGCGCCAGGTCGAGTCGCGCTACCTGGGGAAGCTCGGCTTCGATCTCGTCGCTCGGCACGGGCGGATCGGCGACGACCTCGTCTCGTTCGCGCCGGGGGTCTCGTGGGAGGAGCTCGACCAGCGTTCTTTCAAGCTCCGCCTCTCCGAGCTCGAGCGCGGCGGCGTCAACGTCGTCGTGCAGCCCGGCCAGTGGGAGATCCCGCGCATCGACCATCTCGGGATCGCGCTCGCCGACGATGAGTTCGTCGAGGTGCTCGAGCGGGCGGAGGAGCTCGAGCTCCGGATCCAGGATCACGGCGGGCGGCGGACCTTCGTCGGCACGAACGCCGGCTTCCGGCTCGAGGTGCACCCGCCGCGCGAGTGGCTGGACGAGCTGCTCCAGGGCGGCATCGAGTTCCGGATCGGCGAGCTCCACCTGCGCGCCGACGACCCGCAGCACAAGGCGCAGGCGCTCGCCGACCTGCTCGGCCTCCCGCCCCTTGCCGACGGCGTGGAGGTCGGCGAGTCGCTCATCCGCTTCCTGGGTGACGGCCCGCAGGGCCGCCCGCAGCTCGACGCGGAGCTCTTTCTCTAGTCGGCGAGCTCGAGCAGCTCTGCGTAGACCGCGAGCGAGGTCTCGGCAAGACGCTGTGCGAGCTGCGCGAAGTCGCGGTCGGGGCGGAGCACCGCCGGCACGAAGACGGCACCCATCCGGTTGACGTTCATCCCCTCGAGCGCGACCGTTCGTTCGGCCACCTCGAGCCAGTCCTGCCCCGAGACGCCGGACTTGCGCACGGCGCGTCCCTCGTCGGAGAAGACGAGCCGGCGGCCGCGCTTGCGGAGCGTGATCCGGACGTGCTCGCCGTCGCCGTAGTCCAGCCCGGTGTCCAGCGCGACCTCGCCTAGCTCGCCCCAGGAGGTGAGCGCGCTGTCGAGCTGCTCGGCGAGCGTCCTCACCGGCGACCGCGTAGGCCGGTTTCGGCCGGAATCGCGTAGCGCGCGGCGACCGAGCCGCGCTCGAGCGCCTCGAGCCTGACGACGCCGCGCTCCCGCCGCGCGTCCGTGACCTCGAAGAGGAAGAAGCCGTGGATGCGAGCGAGAGGCTGCGCAGGTGCCACGAGCGGGACGGCCTCGGTGCCGCCGTCGGCGTACACCGCTCGGAGCGCGTCGCCCCTGCGCGTCGTGCCCGAGAACAACGAGGCGTCGTGCTTCCCGTCCGGTGAGAGCACGGGGATCCACTCGGCCGAGATCGGCGCGTCCCTCTCGTCCGGGAACCACCGCATGAGGCTGCCGCCGACCACTCGGCCGGCGACGAGAAGCCGCTCGTGCCATTCGCGCTCGTTCTTTCGCCGGATCTCCAACCGCGCGCGTCCGGCTCGGCTCGTCTCCAACACGACGGTGGCCACCAGCGGCCAGTCGGGAGCGGCCGGGCCGGTCGTGATCAGCCGTCGCGGCGGCGTGTCTGCCGGACCTGTGTACAACGACTCGTCCTTCGTCGCCATCGGAATCCGCAGCACGTCGGCTGCGCCGTCGGCGAGAACGACCGTCTCGAGCCGATGGCCGCGTTGCTCGTGCTCTGGCGAGCTGCCTGCGAGGAACCAGCCGTGCACGAGTTGCGGGCGCTCGACGGCGCCGTCCTCGTACTCGAAGCGCAGCTCCAGGCCCGCCCGCACCAGCCCCGCGAGCAAGAGCCGTGCTTGGTCGGCGTCCGGCACGCGGAGGACAGCCAGGTGGATCGGCGTTCGGAGGTTCGCGGGATCGCCGCAGAACCAGACCCAGGTCGTCTCGGCCGCCTGGACGCGTCCGCACGTTCCGCCCAGCCGGGACGGGGACAGATGCAGCTCGGCCGTGCCCGCACCGAGCGGCAGCGAAAGCGCCCGGCGCTCCTGCTCCACGACCGAGATCGGCGGCCGCTCGGCGAGGAAGGGGCTTCTGGCGAACGTGCGGCTCAGCTCCTCCGCGCTCCCGACCACTCGCCCCGCACCGTCGAGTCCCACCAGGCGGCGCGGATGGTCCGTGCCGCGGGTCATCCGCTCGGCTGGGATCGAGGCGACGAAGAAGCCGCTCTGGATTGGCACGCGCTCGAGTTGGCCGTTCATGTACTCGAGGCGCAGCTCCACCACCGTGGGAGCGACGCGGCCGATCAGGTATCCCACTCCCGGAATCGTCGACTCGCCGGTGATGTAGTTGTCGACCGGTCGGCGGACCGCTCGCGGCGCGCAGGTTGTGCTGTACGGCCGCGTGCGCCGTCCTTGCGGAGCCTCGAACGAGAGGCAGACGCGGCCCTTCTCGGTCGGAGTCAGCCACAGGCGGTACTCCCCGTACTGGTTCCAGCCACGCAGGACGAGCTTCGTCTCGCCGATGACGGGCTGCTGGCCCATGCCGGCCGGCGCGCCGCGATCGAGGTGCTCCAAATTCTCGACGACCTCCTCGGGCGGGTCGTCGCTCAGGAAGCTGACCACGCGGTCGAGGCCGTTGCCGCCGATCGCGGGGGCGACGACAAGGGCGAGCGCAGCAAGGACGATCGCGCCGACCACGAGTCGCGAACGCCGCCGGACGGGTTCGAGATCGTCGATCTCGCGCTGGAGGAGTTGGCGTGTCTCGTCCTCGCCATGAATCGCGATCCGCTCCCACGCCTCGCGCAGCAGCTGACGTTCATCGACCGGCATCGAGGCCTCCCTCCAGCAACCTGCGGACTTTCGCTCGGGCACGGTGCAGACGCGAGCGGACGGTTCCGAGCGGGAGCGCGAACGTCTCGGCGAGCTCGTCGTAGGTCAGATCGAGGCAGGCGTGCAAGATCAGCAGGTCGCGCTCTTGCGGCGAGAGGCTCGCGAGCGCCTCCCGCAGAGGCAGGCGCTGAGCGTCGAGCCGCGCGAGCACCGCCGCGTACGGCTCGTCCGGGCGC
>DASYUZ010000025.1:0-7000 GCA_036000665.1 Gaiellaceae bacterium | reverse complement strand
CGTCGTCAAACCGGGACTCGTTTTTTTCTACTCGTCCCGCTCCGGCTCTTGCCGTCGCACCGAAGGATTCCTCGCGCAGGTGCTCCAGCGCCGCCGGAACCACGGCACGTTCCGGCTCTACCGCGTCGAGCAGGAGGCGCGGCCTGACCTGATCGAACGCTTCCGGGTCGAGCGCATGCCGACGATCGTCGTGGTCGAGGGTAAAGCCGTACGGGCGCGCCTCGAGGCGCCGCGGGGCTGCCGCGACATCGAGCGCTTCCTCGCCCCCTGGCTGCAGTGAGCGTGGGGGAACCCATGGTTCCCCCACGAGCCCCCTCCTTCTGCCACCGGCGAGACCGCGTCAACGTGCGCCGGCGGGGCAAAGCCCCGCCTCCGCGACAACGCAAATCGTTCCTAGACTGCGACCCCGACTTCCTGGAGCGATAGCTCGACGAACCGGTCCCAGTTGGCCTCGATGACCTTCGCCATCTTCGCCTCGTCGGCGCGGTTCTCGCGCGCGGCCAGGGCGGTCTCCTCGTCGCCGGCGCGCCGCGCGATTCGCTCGAGCAGCTCGTAAGCCGCGATCTCCATGTGCTCGGTCGCGTAGCCGTCCCGGGCGTTCCGTCCCGCCTTCTCGCTGCGGGTGGCGTCGACGACGCTCTTCATCAGCGCGCCGAGGATCCCGCCCGCCTCGCGCACCATCGACGGCGACGCGCCGTGCGCCTCGAGCCGGTGCTGCATGCGGTCGATGTGCCGCTCCGTGTCGAGGCGGTGCTCGCGGAGTGCGTCCTTGATCTCCGGATCCTCGGTCGTGGCGATCATCGAGTCGAGCATGCGCAGCACGCTCTGCTCCATCGCGAGCGCCTCATCGATGTGCTTGACCAGCTGGTCTTCGAGCTCCCTCTGCACGTCGATCCTCCTCAGTCGGAACGTTCCAAACTGCACGCCGAACCAGGTGGCGCGACCGATCCAGCCGTCCTCGGTCGGCTCGAGCACGTCGACCAGCCCGACGAAAGGCGGGTCGTAGCGGAGCTCGCGGCCGTTGACCCGGAACCGCGTGCGGACCGGCCCGGCGATCGTCTGGCCGCGCATACCGCGGATCCGCTTCCGCATGCCCGCCAGCGGCGGCAGAGCGCCGCCGGTGCGCTCGACCTTCCAGACGCCGTCCAACTCGGCCACCGGGGTAGCGTTCCACCCGGTGCCCGGCCCAAACGTTCCCTTTCCACCTATGGAGGCCGAGCTGGTCTCGGAGCTCCCGACCGGCGACGGTTGGCAGTACGAGCCGAAGTGGGACGGCTTCCGCGGAATCCTCGAGAACGACGGCGGCGAGCTCGCGCTCTGGTCGAGGAAGGAGCGGCCGCTGCTCCGCTACTTCCCCGAGCTCCGGCCGCTCGGCGAGCTGCTCCCGCCGCACTCCGCCCTTGACGGCGAGATCGTGATCGCACGCGACGGCGTTCTCGACTTCGACTCGATGCAGCTGCGGCTCCATCCGGCGGAGAGCCGCGTCCGGAAGCTGGCTGCCGAGATTCCCGCGGAGTTCATCGCGTTCGACGTGCTGCTCTGGAACGGGAAGCCGGTGCACGGGCTGCCGCTCGAGCAGCGCCGGAAGGAGCTGGAACGCGTGGCCAAGGGCTTCCGGCTCTCGCCTTACACGTACGACCCCGACGCCGCGGGCGAGTGGCTCGACACGTTCGAGGCGGCGGGACTCGACGGCGTCATCGCCAAGCGCACCGACCTTCCCTACATGCCGGGCTCGCGCGAGGCCGTCACGAAGGTCAAGCCGTACAAGACCGCCGATGTCGTCGTCGTCGGTGTCCGCTGGAAGGCGAGGCCGTCGCACATCGCGACGCTCCTCCTCGGTCTCTACCGCGACGACGGCGAGCTCGACTACGTGGGGTCGGCCGCAGTGGGCGCGAAACGCCACGCCGAGATCCTGCAGCTGATCAAGCCGCTGCTGAAGGATGCGCCGGACCGCCGCTTCTCGGAGCCGAACCGCTGGGGCACGGGCGAGCTCGAGGAGACCGCGGTGCGGCCCGACCTCGTGGCCGAAGTCCGCTACGACAAGGTGCAGGGCAATCGCTTCCGCCACGGCACGCGTTTCATCCGCTTCCGCGACGACAAGGATCCGCGCGACTGCACGTGGACGGAGCTGCGCCCGCCGCGCAACCCGAACGACCCCACGTTCGAATCGCTGCTCGCCCAATCGATCTAGACCGTCGATTACGATGTCCGAAGAGGACGTCTATGACCAGCGACACCCCACCTGGCGGCCCTTCGGGCACACAAGGCCCCCGGGAACAACCAGCTCCTGCGCCGCTTCCCACGAAGCCTGACCCCTCGCTGGTCAACATCATGGAGAGAGGCGCTTCGCCCCGAGACGAACGCCGTTAACAGCACACGCTGACGGTCTGGCAAGCGGCGGTCGCTAACTCTGCTCTTTTCGCGCGCGCGAAGGCTGCACTCGTCGCGGCTCGCCCGGCATCTTCGGGAAGTTCGGCGGGTACGGCGCCTCCCCGACGCCCTCCCGCTCCTCGCGCTCGACCCACTCGCGTAGCACGCGCAGGTCGCACACAGCCTCGTCGATCCCAGCCTGCACGTCGCCGAGCTCGGCGAAGCGCTTCGGCATCGTGCGCAGGTCGAAGTCCTCGGTCTCGACGTCCGGCAGCTCGTCCCACGTCACCGGCGCGGAGACCGTCGCGTCGGGCCGCGCGCGCACCGAGTACGCCGACGCGATCGTCCGGTCGCGCGCGTTCTGGTTGTAGTCGATGAACACCCTCTCGCCGCGCTGCTCCTTCCACCACGCGGTCGTGACGAGGGCCGGCGCCCGCCGCTCCACCTCCCGCGCGAACGCGAGGGCGCAGCGTCGCACCTCCGGGAACGTCCAGTTGGGCTCGATCCGGCACGCGATGTGGATGCCGCGGTTACCGGACGTCTTCGGCCAGCCGACATAGCCGATCTCGTCCAGGACCTCGTGCACGGTGCCGGCCACGCGCTTAGCGTCCGCGAACGTCGTACCCGGCTGCGGGTCGACGTCGATGCGCAGCTCGTCCGGGTGGTCGACGTCTCGGCGTCGCGACGGCCACGGGTGGAAGTCGATCGTCGCGAGATTCGCCGCCCAGGCGACCTGCGCGAGCTCGGTGACGCAGAGCTCATCCGCGTGACGCCCGGACGGAAAGGTCACGCGCGCGACCTCGATCCACTCGGGACGCTTCTCCGGCACGCGCTTCTGGTAGATCGCCTCACTCTCCGCGCCGCCGGGGTGCCGCTTCAGCTGTGTCGGCCGCTCGTACAGCGCGCGGACGATCCCCTCGCCGACGGAGAGGTAGTACTGCACGTGGTCGAGCTTCGTCGCGCCGATTGCCGAGTAGAAGATCTTGTCCGGGTTCGTGACCCGGACGACCCGCTCTCCCACCTCGAGCTCGACGAACGGCGCGGCCATTGCGGCCAATGGTAGGGTCGCGCGCGTGAAGAGGCTGGCGCTGCTCGCGGTCCTCGCGCTCGCGCCGTTCGCGGGCTGCGGCGGCGACAACGGCGACGAGGCCGCTGCTCCGACCACGACCGAGGCCGCCACCTGCGACAAGGGCCAGCTCCAGCTCGTGTCAGCGGGCAAGCTGACGATCGGCACCGACAACCCGGCCTTCGGCCCATGGTTCGGAGGCGGTACCCCTAAGGGCTCCAAGTGGGAATTCAACGACCCTTCGACCGGCGAGGGCTTTGAGAGCGCGGTCGCGTACGCCGTCGCGGACAAGCTCGGCTTCGCCAAGCCCGAGGTCGTCTGGGTGGTCGTGCCGTTCAACAACTCCTTTAGGCCGGGACCCAAGAAGTTCGACTTCGACATCAACCAAATCTCCGTCACGGCGGAGCGCGACCGCGCGGTCGACTTCAGCGACTCGTACTACGACGTGAATCAAGCGCTCGTGGCGCTGAAAGGCACTCCGATCGCCAACGCGAAGTCGCGGGATGACCTCAAGCCATACCGGCTCGGCTCGCAGATCGGGACGACGAGCCTCGCCTACATCAACGACACCATCCAGCCCGAGAAAGACGCGCGGGTGTCCGACACGTCGAACGACGTCGTCGCCGCGCTGAACGCGAAGCAGATCGACGGGATCGTCGTCGACCTGCCGACAGCGTTCTTCCTCGTCGGCGCCGAAGAGGTGAAGAACGGGACGGTCGTCGGCCAGTTCCCCAACGCCGGCGGCGCGCAGGAGCATTTCGGGATGCTGTTTGAGGAGCGGAACCCGCTTCGTGACTGCGTGAACACTGCGCTCGCGGAGCTCAAAGACGACGGCACGCTGGAGCAGATCCAGCAGGAGTGGCTCTCGGAAAAGGCGAGCGCCCCGGTCCTCGAGTAGGCAACCGGAGCTCCCGGATCCTCGGCGGCCCCGGCGGGGGGCGAAGCCTCGCCATCGCCGCCGTCAGCACGATCGTCTTCTTCGGCGGGCTCGCGCTGATCGTCGTCAACTCACCTGGCTGGCCCGAGGTCCAGGACAAATTCTTCTACTGGCCCGAGTTCCGCGAGTCGCTGCCCGACATCGCCGACGCGTTCCTGCTCAACGTGAAGCTGTTTCTCGCCGCCGAAGTGTTCATCCTCGTGCTCGCGCTGTTTCTTGCGGTCCTGCGTGGACTGCCGGGGCCTACGCTTTTTCCGCTGCGGCTCCTCTCTGCCGCCTACACGGACGTCTTCCGCGGGATCCCGACAATCCTGCTGATCTACCTGCTCGGCTTCGGCGTTCCGGCGCTCGCGATCGAGGGAGTCCCGCGCTCGGAGTTCTTCTGGGGCGGGGTCGGTCTCGTCCTCGTCTACTCGGCGTACGTTGCTGAGGTCTACCGCGCCGGAATCGAGTCGGTCCACCCGAGCCAAGAGGCCGCAGCCCGCTCGCTCGGACTCACTCGCCTGCAAGCGCTGCGGCACGTCATCGTCCCTCAGGCCGTTCGCCGCGTCATTCCGCCACTGTTGAACGACTTCATTGGTCTGCAGAAGGACACGGCGCTCGTCGGGCTGCTCGGTCTCGTCGAGGCGTTCAAGCAGTCGCAGATCGAGAGCGCGGGATCGTTCAACTTCACGCCGTACCTCGCGACCGCTGCGCTCTTCTTGCTGCTCACGATCCCGATGACACGGCTCACGGACTGGCTGATCGCGCGGAACCGCCGCCGGGAGCTTGCGCGACCGTGAGCGAGGCGCTGCAGCTCGAGGACGTGCACAAGTCCTTCGGGCGGAACGAGGTGCTGCGCGGAATCGACCTGACGCTGGCCGAGCACGAGGTGGTGTGCCTGATCGGCGCCTCAGGTTCCGGGAAGTCGACCCTGCTCCGCTGTGTGAACCTGCTCGAGCCGATCGACGAGGGGCGAGTCGTCGTCGGCGGCGAGGAGATCACCGCGCCGCGAGTCGACGTGAACCGCGTCCGCCGCGAGATCGGGATCGTCTTCCAGGCCTACAACCTCTTCCCGCACATGAGCGTGCTCGCAAACGTGACGCTCGGCCCGAGGAAGGCGCTCGGACTCTCCCGTGCCGAAGCCGAGCAGCGCGCCGACGAGCTGTTCGCGCGCTTCGGGCTCGCCGACAAGCGAGACGCGTACCCGGACAGCCTCTCCGGCGGCCAGCAGCAGCGCGTCGCGCTCATCCGCGCGCTCGCGATGCGTCCGAAGCTGATGCTGCTCGACGAGATCACGAGCGCGCTCGACCCCGAACTGATCGCCGAGGTCCTGAACGTCGTGCGCGAGCTCGCCGCCGGCGGGATGACGATGCTGATCGCGACCCACGAGATGGGCTTCGCCCGCGACATCGCCAACCGCGTCTGCTTCCTGGACGCGGGCGTGATCCTCGAAGAAGGCCCGCCGGAGCGGATCTTCTCCGCTCCGCGCGAGGCCCGCACCCAGCAGTTCCTTGCACGAATCGTGGAAGCAGGCAGACTTTAGGAATGGTCGAGCGCGCGCACGAGCGGCATCTCACCGTCACCCTCGAGCCGCTCGACGACTGGCTCGTCGTCGAGCCGGTCGACGCGGAGGGCTGGACTCGCGCCGGCTTGATCATCCCGGCGAACGCGGACGAGGCCTGCCGCAGCGGACTCGTCACCGCGGCCGGGCCGGACGCGACCGGGGTCGAGCTCGGCGACAAGGTCCTCTTCCCCCGCGACGCCGGCTACGAGGTCCGCATCGGCAGCGGCACCGTCAAGGTGATCCGGCGCGAAGACCTCATCGCCCGAATCCAGGACTAGCCGAACGACCCCGAGAAACAGCGAAGCCCGCCTCCGGTTGCCGCAGACGGGCTCGCAGGTGCCGGGGAATGAGGGGGGAGCCGGCACGTCGAATGTACGTGCGGAGTGCCCCGTTGGCATGACCCGGACGGGGGATCTGAGCGCCGGAAGCTGCGGTACCATGCGCGCTCCGGGAGAAGTGGCCGAGTGGCTGAAGGCGGCGCCCTGCTAAGGCGTTAGAGGGGTACTAACCTCTCTCGAGGGTTCGAATCCCTCCTTCTCCGTCAACGAGCGCCCGGCGGGGCGCTTCGTCTCAGGGCTTCGCTACGCTGTCCATCCGCGCTCAGCGCCCTCGGAGGGGTGGCAGAGCGGTCGAATGCGGCGGTCTCGAAAACCGTTTCGGGCGGTTTCGTCCGACGAGGGTTCAAATCCCTCCCCCTCCGCTCAATCGCGCCGGATCCGGCTCAAAAGGAGCCGGTCTCGGCTGCCTGTGACGCAGAGCCGCGAACGTTCGCAAGGCAAACGGCACGCATGGGCCATCCGCGCTAACCCCCGACGCAGTAGCTCCCGGTCGGAACCATCCCGTTCGGCTGGAACATGACGAAAATTACCGACGCGCTACGCTGGGCCGGCTCGGAGAGGTGTCCGAGCGGTCTAAGGAGCGCGACTGGAAATCGCGTACGTGCTGAAAGGTGCGTCGAGGGTTCAAATCCCTCCCTCTCCGTTGGGCACGGGGGAACCCGTGGTTCCCCCGTGAGCCCCCTCCTTCTGCGCTGGGCGAGGCTATGTCCCCCGGCTCCGGCGCGGCAAAGCCACGCCTCCGC
>DASYUZ010000024.1:0-2149 GCA_036000665.1 Gaiellaceae bacterium | reverse complement strand
CACGAGCAGGATGAACAGGATCCCGACGGCGAAGAGGATCGCGGGCGGGTAGGTGCCGATCCCGAACCAGCCGGCGATCGTGTTCAGACCGCCGCGCCAGAGCGAGAGCACGAGCAGCACGACGCCCGTCAGCAGCCAGAGCAGCGCGTAGCGTTCGCGCAGGCGGCGCGAGCGGATCAGCTCGAAGACGACGAGCAGCAGCAGCACCGACGCGATCGCGGCCGCGATGGAGACGCGCCACGGAGTCATTCGAGCGGCACTGCCTTGCGCCGGAAGAGAGCGACGAAGATGGCGAGCATCACCTTGACCATGTAGTAGACCGAGCGAACGGTCGTGATCGACGAGCGGCCGCCCTCGCGCGCGCGCATCGCGACCGGGACCTCCTTCAAGCGCAGCCGGTGCTTGAAGACCATCACCGTCGCCTCGGCCTCGGGATAGTCGTGCGGATAATCCGCTGCAAAGAGGCGGATTCCGAGCCGGTTCGCGGCCTGGAAGCCCGAGGTCGGGTCGGTGATCCGCTGGCGCGTGAGCGTGGAGACACACCACGCCAGCAGGCGGATGCCGATGCGCCGCGGGCGCGAGGTGCGGTACCCCGCGGCGGCGATGAAGCGCGAGCCGACCGCAATGTCGCACGCGCCCGCGAGCACCGGCTCGAGCACGGCGCCGAGCTCGCGCGCGTCGTGCTGACCGTCGCCGTCGACGCGCACGGCGACGTCGAAGCCGTGCTCCCACGCGTAGCGGAAGCCGGTCTGCACGGCGCCGCCGATGCCGAGGTTGAACGGAAGCCGAACCACGTGCGCGCCGCGGTTGCGCGCGGCCTCCGCCGTGCGGTCGGTCGATCCGTCGTCGACGACCACGATTTCGAGGTCGGGATCGAACGCGCGCAGCTCGTCGATGACGCGCGCCACAGACTGTTCCTCGTTGAACGCCGGCACGATCGCGACGCGGCGCAGAGCACGAAGCTGCTGCTCGACGAGGTACGGTGCGTCGAGGACGTCGCTCACGCGACCCGCTCCTGCACGCCGAGCCCGACGAGCTCGAGGAGCCGTCGCGCGCGGTGCGCATACGTGTGCTCGTCGAGCGCGCGCTCGCGCGCCCGCGCACCGAGCTCCTCAGCTTGCGCTGGATCGCCGAGCAGCTCGCGGTACGCAGCCGTCGCTTCGTCAGCGTCACCGGCAACGAGCAGCTCGCGGCCGGGCTCGAACCACGTCTCGATCCCCTCGACCGGATTCGACACGATCGCTGCGCCGCCCATCGCGAGCTCGAACGGACGCGCCGTCGACGACGCGCGCACGGTCGCGTGCGCACGGCGCGTCACGTTGAGCGACACGCGCGCTGCGGAGATCGCGCGGTTGAACGCGTTGAAGGGGATCACGCCCAGCCTGCGTGCGCGACCGACGTCCCCCTGGAAGTCCTCGCCGCCGAGGGCGAAGTCGACGTCGTCGAGCCGCCGCGAGGGCTCGCCGACCAGCTCCCGCATCCATTCGCGCCGGAACTTGTCTCCGTAGCCGTAGAAGAAGACGTCGACCTCCTTCTCGATCGCCAGCGGGCGAAAGAGCTCGGGGTCCGCCGCCCAGAAGAGCGCTTCCGCGCGGCGTGCTCCGAGCTCGCGCAGGCGCGCGAGTGCGCCTTCGGAGTTCGAGACGACGAGGTCGTACTCGCCCGGATCGGCGCCGTAGTAGTAGTTGAACCCGGTGTCCATGCCCCCGAACTCGGGGAGGGACATCGGCACGTCCCCGTCGTAGAACACCACGGGCACGCCGTAGCGCTCGCGCAGGTGCGTCGGGATCCCACGCAGATGCGCCATCGGGACGGTGAAGACGAGCACCGCGTCGGGACGCTCGGCCTCGACGAGCCGCTCCAGGTGGCGCCGCCAACGCGGCGTCACCCAGCGCCAGACCACCTCGCGCACGAACCGGTCGGTGTCGCCGGGATCGCTCTCTGCGCGTCGCACGTAGCGGTCACCCTTCAGCCGCGCCCAGACGTCGCGTGCGCGTGCGAAGCTCTCGCCCTCGAGGTACGCAGGATTCGGCGCCGTGCGCCACCAGGGCGACTCGACGGGCCGGCCGCGGTACGGCGTCACGATCAGGTCGACGCCCGCCTCGTTGAGGCCTTTCCAGAGCTGCCACCACGCGGGTGTGCACCCGTA
>DASYUZ010000023.1:0-5352 GCA_036000665.1 Gaiellaceae bacterium | reverse complement strand
CGGTGCCCGAGGTAGCCGAGGCCCTGGGTGAGTGAGACCGAAGTCGTCGTCTTGCCTTCGCCCTGCGGGGTCGGCGTCAGGGCGGTGACGTCGATCAGCTTCGCGTCCTCCCGTGCGGCGAGGCGCTCGAGCACCGAGAGGTCGATCTTGCCCTTGAAGCGGCCGTAGAGCTCGAGCTCCTCTGGAAGGATCCCCGCCTCGGCCGCGATCTCATCGATCGGACGCAGCTGCGCGCTCTGCGCGATCTCGAGGGAGGAAGGCATCTGTGTCGCCATAGCGTGAAATACCCGTGCGACGCGCGCTAATATATCACGCCGTGGCGGCCTTTCCCACGTCTGCCCGGGCCGTCGTGATCGGCGGCGGCATCGTCGGCAACAGTCTCGCCGGCCACCTCGCCGAGCTCGGCTGGAGCGACCTCGTCCTGATCGACAAGGGCCCGTTCCCGAACCCGGGCGGCTCGACCGGCCACGCCTCGAACTTCATCTTCCCGGTCGACCACTCGAAGGAGATGACGCAGCTCACGCTCGAGTCGATACGCCAGTACAAGGACGCGGGCGTCCTCATCGAGAGCGGCGGGATCGAGGTGGCGCGCACCGAGGAGCGCCTCGAGGAGCTTCGTCGCCGCATGGCCTCCGCGAAGTCGTGGGGGATCGACGACGTCTCGCTCGTCACGCCCGCGGAAGTGAAGCAGCTCGTCCCGTTCATCGACGAGTCGGTGATCATCGGCGGCTTCTACACGAAGTCGGTCGGCGTCGTCGACTCGCTGCGCTTCGGCACCCTCATGCGCGAGCGCGCACAGCAGCGCGGGGCGCACGTGTTCCCGAACACGGAGGTGCTCGGGATCGACGTCGAGAACGGCCGCGTCAAGCGCGTGCGGACGACGCGCGGCGATGTCGACGCCGAGGTGGTCGTGATCGCGTGCGGTGTCTGGAGCCCGCGCATCGGACGTATGGCCGGCGCGTCGATCCCGCTGACGCCGGCCGTGCACCAGATGATCGACGTGGGCCCGGTGCCGCGCTTCCTGACCTCCAAGACCTCGGTCGAGTACCCGATCGTGCGCGACATGGACACGAACATGTACGAGCGGCAGGACGGCCAGGGGCTCGAGGTCGGCTCGTACGCGCACCGGCCGATCCTCTACGAACCCGAGGACATCCCGTCGATCGAGGAGGCGTCGCTCTCGCCGACCGAGCTGCCGTTCACGCAGGAGGACTTCGAAAAGCAGCTCGAGGACGCGCTCGAGCTGATGCCGGAGATCCTGGGCGACGAATCGGTGGGCATCAAGTATGCGATCAACGGCCTGCTCTCGCTGACGCCCGACGGACTGCCGCTGCTCGGCGAGACGCCCGAGGTGCAGGGGCTCTGGTCGGCCGCCGCCGTATGGGTGAAGGAAGGCCCCGGCGTCGGCAAGTCGGTCGCCGAGTGGATGACGCACGGCGAGTCGGAGATCGACCTCCAGTCGTCCGACATCGCACGCTTCTACGAGGAGCAGAAGACGCCGGCGCACATCAAGGGGCGCACTTCCGAAGCCTTCAACAAGACGTATGGGATCGTCCATCCCGGCGAGCAGTGGGAATCGAACCGGCGCGTGCGCATGTCGCCGTTCTACGCCCGAGAGCAGGAATTCGGCGCCTTCTTCTTCGAGGCGGCGGCGTGGGAGCGCCCGCACTGGTACGAGTCGAACGTGAAGCTGCTCGAGGAGTACGACGTGAACGGCCGCGAGGCGGAGTGGGACTCCCGCTGGTGGTCGCCGATCATCAACGCAGAGCACCTGGCGATGCGCGACCGCGCCGGCATGTTTGACCTGACCGCGTTCTGCATCTTCGACGTCGTCGGACCCGGCGCGCTCGACGTCGTGCAGCAGGTCTCCGTGCGCCAGATGGACGTCAAGAACGGGCGCGTCGTCTACACGCCGGTGCTCTCGCAGAGCGGCGGCTTCAAGTCCGACCTGACGATCATGCGGCTCGACGACGAGACGTTCCGGGTCGTCACGGGCGGCGCGCACGGAATGGCGGACAAGAAGTGGTTCGCCGACCACCTGCCCGAAGACGGCTCCGCGCGGATCGAGGACCTCACCTCCGAGTGGTGCACGCTCGGCCTCTGGGGCCCGCGGGCGCGCGACATCCTGGCGTCGACCACGAGCGACGACGTGTCGCACGAGGGCTTCCCTTTCGCGACGTGCAAGGACATCAGCGTGGACGGGTTGAACGTCCTCGCCTCGCGGATCTCCTACGTCGGCGACCTCGGCTGGGAGCTGTACGTGCCGATGGCCGACGGCGCGAAGCTCTGGGACGCGATCTGGCAGGCGGGCCGGCCGCACGGCGTCGTGCCCGCCGGGATCGGCGTCTACGGCACGACCGGCCGGCTCGAGAAGTGCTACCGGGCCTTCGGCTTCGAGCTCGACGCCGACTACACGGTCGTCGAGGCCGACATGGCGTGGGGGAAGGTCAAGGAGCAAGACTTCGTCGGCAAGGACGCGTACGTCTCGCAGCGCGAGTCCGAGCCGGTCGCCGTGCTGTGCACGCTGACGGTCGACGACCACACCTCGAAGAGCGGCGTCAAGCGCTACATGCTCGGCCGCGAGCCGATCACGACGCGCGACGGGAAGCCGTTGACCGACGCGAAGGGACGCCGCTCGCACGTCACCAGCGCGGGCGCCGGGCCGTCGATCGGCAAGCACATCCTGATGTCGTACCTGCCGCCCGAGCATGCGAACGACGGCGAGCAGCTCGCTGTCGAGTACATGAACGAGCTCTTCCCCGTGACCGTCGAGGTCGTCGGCTCGGCGCCGATCTTCGACCCGGAGAACACGAGAATCCGTTCGTGAGAGTTCTCGTTTGCGTGAAGCGGGTGCCGATCACCGGCGGGCGCATGGTGCTGACCGAGGACGAGCAGGCGATCCAGACGCGCCACCTCGGCTTCACGATCAGCCCGCACGAGGAGTGCGCGGTCGAAGAAGCGGTGCGCATCGTCGAGGCGCAGGGCGGCGAGGTGGTCGTGCTGACGCTTGGGCCCGCCGAGGCCGAAGAGCAGTTGCGCGACTGCCTGGCGATCGGCGCGGATCGTGGGATCCTGCTGCGTGCCGAGGAGGAATGGGATCCGCAGGGGACCGCCGCGGCGATCGTCGACGTGATCCGCGGCGAGGAGCCCTTCGACCTGATCCTGTTCGGCAACGAGTCCGCCGACGCGGGCAACTACCAGGTCGGGATCCGCGTGGCGTACGCGCTCGGCTCGCCCGTCGTCAACGGGCTGAAGAAGATCGAGGTGCGAGACGGACGCGTGCGCTGCGAGCGCGACGTCGGCGGCGCGCGCGACGTGTACGAGGTACCGCTCCCGGCAGTCTTGACGACGCTCGAGGGCCTGAACCTGCCGCGCTACCCGTCGGTGCCCGGCCGCCTGCGCGCGAAGTCGAAGCCGCTCGCCGTGCTCGAGCCGGCGCGGCCTGCGTCGAAGCTCGAGAAGCTGCGCCTCGTCGTGCCGGAGGGGCAGGGCAAGCAGGCGGAGATCCTGGGCAGCGGCCCCGAGGCGGCGCCGAAGGTCGTCGAGGTCATGCAGGCGCTGGGCGTCGCGTGAGCACGCTGGTCTTCGTCGAGCCGGACGACGAGCTCTCGCTCCAGGCGCTCGCGTTCGCACGCCAGCTCGGCGACGTCAAGGCGGTCTCCGTGGCAGGACCGTACGCGCCTTTCGCGTGGGCCGCTGCGATCGCGACGGCTTCCGGCGACGCCGAGGCGATCGTCGCCGCGGGTTCGGATCGAGGAAACGAGCTGCTCGCCCACGTGGCCGCGCGCCTCGACCAGCCGTTCGCCGCGAACGTCACCGCAGTCGACGGCGACGTCGTCACGCGCATCCGCTGGGGCGGCAGCCTCTACGAGGAAGCGCGCCTGCACGGCTCGCCGCGCATCCTCACGGTCGCACCGCACGCGCATGCAGCGGACGCGCAGGCTGCATCGGTGCCGGTCGAACAGCTGGCGATACCGACTGATGCCGACACCACCGTGCGTGTGCTCGAAAGCGTCGAGGAGCAGTCGGGAGGCGTCTCGCTGCGCGACGCGAAGGTCGTTGTCAGCGGCGGCCGCGGGGTCGGATCCGCGGAGGGCTTTACTGTTATTGAAGAGCTCGCCGAGCTCCTGGGCGCGGCGGTCGGCTGCTCGCGCGTCGTGACGAGCGCCGGCTGGCGGCCGCACACCGACCAGGTCGGGCAGACGGGCACGAAGATCTCGGCCGATCTCTACGTCGCGTGCGGGATCAGCGGCGCGACGCAGCACATCGCCGGGGCCAAGGGCGCAAAGAAGATCCTCGCCATCAACTCCGACGTCGAGGCGCCGATCCTCGCCAGCGCCGATTACGCGGTGATCGGCGACCTGCACGAGATCGTGCCCGCGATCAGCGCGGAGCTCAGAAGGGTGCGTGAGGCATAGACGTGCTCGCGGGCGCACTCGCGCTCGCCGCGCTCGCCGCGGTGTGCGGCGGCCTGTTCGCGCGGCGCGCGCGCTTTCTCTACCGGCTCGTCAAGCAGGGCAAGCCCGCGGATCGGCGGGACGACCTCGCCGGCCGCGTGAAGAACGAGGTCGTGATCGTCCTCGGGCAGAAGA
This sequence comes from Gaiellaceae bacterium, assembly GCA_036000665.1. GTDB lineage: Bacteria > Actinomycetota > Thermoleophilia > Gaiellales > Gaiellaceae > JACCTU01. Next base: position 760 of record DASYUZ010000023.1, on the reverse strand, counting down.
AGCTCCTGCACCGGGTCGTGCCCGGGCTGATGCACGCGTTCATCTTCTGGGGTTTTCTCGTCCTCTTCCCGACGATCCTGATCGCGATGATCTCGGCGGTCTCGCGCGACTCGACCCTGCCGTGGCTCGGCCACCAGCGCTGGTTCGAGATCCTCGCCGAAGTGTTCGCGGTCCTCGTGCTGATCGGCGTCGCGACCGCGCTCGTGATCCGCAAGCTCGTGCGACCGGCGCGCTTCGAGGGCTCGCACCTCGGCGAGGCCGACGTCATCCTCTTCATGATCGCGGGCGTCGTCACGACGCTGCTCGTCTGGCATCACTCCAGCGGCGCGCTCGAGCGAATCGCCGTCTGGGCGCACCTGTCCTTCATCTTCGCGTTCCTCGCCTACCTGCCGCACTCGAAGCACCTGCATATCGCGACGGCTCCGTTCAACGTCTGGCTCGCGCGCACGCGCGACCGCGGGCGACTTGAGCCGCTGCGCTTCGACGTGCCCGAGGAGGAGATGCGCTTCGGCGCGGCGACTGTCGCGGACCTGACGCGCAAGGAGATCCTCGACAGCTTCTCGTGCACCGAGTGCGGCCGCTGCCAGGACGCGTGCCCTGCGTGGGCGACAGGAAAGGTGCTCTCGCCGAAGCTGCTAATCATGGGCGTGCGTGACCAGGTGTTCGCGCAGAGCCCGCTGCCGATCGTCGGTAACGGCGTGCCGGAGGAGATGATCTGGGACTGCGTGACCTGCGGCGCGTGCGTCGAGGCGTGCCCGGT
>DASYUZ010000022.1:0-12454 GCA_036000665.1 Gaiellaceae bacterium | reverse complement strand
CCGCTGTCACCCAGGGCATCACCACCATCTCGTCTGCGTCGCGTGCGGAACGGTCGAGGAGACCGAGCTTTGCGGCGCACCGTCGGCGGCGGTCCTGAAGCGGCAACACGGGTTTCGCGCCGAGACGCACGAGCTCGACGTGTACGGAACGTGCCGGCGCTGCGCCTAGCGGCCGCCGCTGTGGCTCTTGCGCTGGTCGGCGGCTGCGGCGGCTCGTCCGCAGCGGCGCCGGAGCAGCGCTCCGTCGTCGCGGCCTTCTACCCGATTGCGTTCGCGGCCGAGCAGATCGGAGGCGACACCGTGCAGGTCGACAATCTCACGCCCGCGGGAGCCGAACCGCACGACGTCGAACTTTCGCCCCGCCACGTCGGCAAGGTACGTGAGGCGGACTTCGTGTTCTATCTGGGCAGCGGGTTCCAGCCTGCGCTCGAGCGAGCGGTCGACGGCGCGAAGGGAACGACCGTCGATCTCCTCGACGGACTCCGACTCCGTCCGGCCGTGGGCGAAGAGCACGGTCTCGACCCGCACGTGTGGCTCGATCCGGTCCTCTACTCGCGCATGGCCCGCAGGATCGGTGACACGCTCGGCCGTCCTGCGCCGGCGCGCGCGTTTGCCAGGCGCCTCGGCGTGCTGGACGGCGAGTACCGTCGCGGCCTCGCGAGCTGCAAGCGGCGCGAGATCGTCACCAGCCACGCCGCGTTCGGCTACCTCGCCGCGCGGTACCACCTCACGCAGATACCGATCACGGGTGTGTCGCCCGAGGCAGAGCCCACGCCGCGCGAGCTGCAGAAGGTTGTGCGCGCAGTGCGCGCTCATGGCGCCACGACCGTGTTCTTCGAGACGCTCGTGTCCCCGGACCTTGCGAGAACCGTCGCACGTGAGACGGGTGCGCGGACCGCCGCGCTCGATCCGATCGAGGGCCTGACGAAGGACGAGCTCGCGGCCGGCGAGAACTACCTATCGATCATGCGCGCCAACCTCCGGACGTTGCGGCAGGCGCTCGCGTGCCGCTAGCGGTCGAGCTTCGCGAAGTCGACTTCGCCTACGAGCACGGCGAGCCCGTGCTGCGCGACGTGAACCTGGCGATCGGACAGGGCGAATTCGTCGCGATCGCCGGTCCCAACGGCGGGGGCAAAACGACCCTCATCCGCCTGGTGCTCGGACTCGAACGTCCGACGCGCGGCACCGTTCACCTCTTCGGCGAGCCGGCAAACCGGTTCAGCCGCCGCGAGGGCCTCGGTTACCTCGCGCAGCGCGCACAGGTGGGTGTCGAGGCACCGGCGACAGTGTACGAGGTGGTGGCGGCAGGGCGTGTGTCGCAAAGGCGCTTCCTCGGTCCGCTGCGCGCAGACGACCGGAGGGTCGTCGAGCAGGCGATCGACCGCGTCGGCCTCTCCGACGTCGCCCGCAGGCCGGTCGACCGCCTCTCGGGAGGACAGCAGCAGCGCGCGTTCATCGCGAAGGCCCTCGCGCGCGAGCCGTCGCTGCTCGTCCTCGACGAGCCGACGACCGGCGTCGACGCCGAGTCCCAGGAGGCGCTCGCGGCGCTGCTCGACCGGCTCCAGCGTGAGCTGCGCGCGACGGTGCTCTACGTCTCGCACGAGTTCGGCGCGGTCGAGCGGTACGTCGAGCGGGTCGTCCTCGTCCGCGGCGGGATCGTCTTCGACGGGCGGCCGGACGAGCTACCGGGCGTCTGGCACGACCCGTCTCACGTCCATGTTTGACCAGGAGTTCATGCGGTTGGCGTTCACGGCCGGAGCGATCGTTGGCCTGCTGGCGCCGGCGGTCGGGTTTTTCCTCGTCCAGCGCCGCCTGAGCCTGGTCGGAGACGGGATCGGGCACGTCGCGTTCGCAGGCGTGGCGGCCGGGTATCTCCTCGACGTGTCCCCGGTCCTCGCCGCCCTGGTCGTCTCGGCGTTCGGCGCGCTCGCGCTCGAGTGGCTGCGCGCGCGGACCGGCGGGGCCGGTGACCAGGCGCTCGCGCTCGTGTTCTACGTCGGGATCGCGTCGGGCGTCGTGATCGTGTCCATCGCCGGCGCGTTGAACGTGAACCTGTTCGCGTTTCTCTTCGGTTCCATCCTGACCGTTACGCGCACCGACCTCGCGGTGGCGGCAGGCCTCGGAGGCGCGGCGCTCGCGCTCGTGGCGCTCCTCTATCGACCGCTCGCTGCGGTGTCCCTCGACGAGGAAGGCGCGCGCGTTGCGGGCGTACCGGTCGCGCTCCTGAACGGCGTCGTGGCCGTGCTCGCCGCCGTGACGATCGCCGTCTCGATGCGGATCGTCGGCATCCTGCTGATCGCCGCCTTGATGGTCCTGCCGGTCATCGCAGCGACCCGCGTCGCGTGGAGCATGGCCTCGGCGCTCGCGATCTCCATGGCGATCGGGCTCGCGAGTGCGTTCGCGGGCCTTACGCTCTCGTACTACGGCGATCTCCCGCCGGGAGGGACGATCGTGCTCGTCGCGGCCGCGGGATTCCTGCTGGCTTCCGGCGCCGAATCCATACTGGGGTCGCGATGAGCCGCTCGCTCGTCGCGAATCTCTTCATCTTCGCGTTCGGCGTCGTGGCGCTGGCGACCGTGATCGGCGTCGTCACGCTCTGGCCCTCCGACCGGACGGTGGAACGGCCGAAGGCGTTCGTGTCGGGCAAGACGTTCCCGGCCGAGATCGTCGCGATTCGCCGCGTCCCCTGCACGACGCCCGGAGCGAGCACGTGCGTCCGGATCTCCGCGCGTCTCGAGGGCGGTCCGGACAAGGGCACGACCGCCTCGTTCGGATTCGCCGGCCGCGACGTCCAGTTCGCCGTCGGCGACAAGCTCCGCGTGTACCGGCAGCAGCTGCCGGAAGGTGCAGTGATCGGCGGCGCGCCGCTCGACCCGTACCAGTTCTCCGACTTCGAGCGCAAGACTCCGCTGCTGATCCTCGTCGGGCTCTTCGCTGCGCTCGTGATCGCAACGGCCCGCTGGAAAGGCCTCCGGGCGCTGCTCGGCCTCGCCGCGAGCTTGGTCGTGATCGTCTTCTTCGTCGTGCCGGCGATCCTCGACGGGGAATCTCCGACCGGCGTCGCGCTCGTCGGCGCGCTCGCGGTCATGATCGTCACGATCCCGCTCGCGCACGGCCTCGGGCCGAAGTCGGTCGCCGCCTGTCTCGGGACCGCGGCGAGCCTGGCGCTGACGCTCTTCCTAGCGTCGACCTTCGTCGAGGCCTCGCACCTGAGCGGGCTCTCGTCGGAGGAGGCCGTTTACCTCAACGCGACAACCGCCGGCGTGTCCATCCGCGGGCTGCTCCTCGCCGGGATGGTGATCGCGGCACTCGGCGTGCTCGACGACCTGACCGTGACGCAGGCCTCGACCGTGCTCGCGCTCAGGCAGGCGAACGCGAGCTTCGGCTTCGGGGATCTCTTCCGGCGGGCGATCGGCGTGGGACACGACCACATCACCGCCACCGTGAACACGCTCGTGCTGGCGTATACGGGCGCGGCGCTGCCGACGCTCCTCGTCTTCAGCCTTGCCGGCACGCCGTTCGGCGAGGCCGTGAACCTCGAGGCCGTGGCAGGCGAGGTCGTGGCGACGCTCGTCGGCTCGATCGGGCTCATCGCCGCTGTGCCGGTCACGACCGCGCTGGCGGCGCTGCTCGCGCTGCGCCTACGACCGAGCGAGGTCGGCGACGTGCACGAGCACGGGCACGCGCACTAGCCTCCTTTTTTAGCCGCCGAGCTGCTTCTTCGCGAACTCACGGAAGCGGGCGCGCGTGTCGTCGTCGGGGCCGAGGGGCTCGTCGGCCGCGTACTTCGGGTCGCTCGCGATCTCCTCGGCGACCGTGCGGACCTCGCGCTCGAGCGCGGAGGCGTGCTCAGGGTCCTTCAGGAGCGCGTCGATCCACGTCTCCGAGCCGTCGTACGGCGGGAGCTCGTTCTCGAAGAGCAGCTGGCCGAGAACGAGTCCGACGCGGATGTAGGCGAACGTGCGGAACGCAAGAATCCGGTGCGGCGACTCGACGAGCGCCGCAACGTCCGGGTTGTCACGCTGGATGCGCTCGACGATGCCGCCGATCGGCTCGTCGACGAGCGGAATCCAGATGTCCTCGGGCGTCGACACGCTCTCAGTGTGGCCTATCCGGCCCGGGCACGCCAGGCAATCTGGCCGGCCACGACCAGGAGCAAGGCGGCGAACAGCCGCCGGAGCACGTCTTCCGGCAGCGACAGCGCCACGAGCGCGCCGATCTGCACGCCGACCACGGACACGGCGCCGACAACGAGCGCGGGCTTCCAGCGGACGTTCCCGTACAACGCCTGCCGCCACGTTCCGGCGGCGACGGTCGGCAGGATCGCGGCGAGCGACGTCGCCCCCGCTTCGACCTGCCCGAGCCCGAGCAGGACGAGCGTCGGCACGAAGAGGATGCCGCCTCCGACGCCGAACATCCCCGCGGCGATGCCGGCCGAGAAGCCGAGCACGAGCGCGAGTGCGAGCGTCACAACAGCATCGTGATCGCGATCCCGACGAGGAAGACGGCGAAGAGGTACGAGAGCAGCCGCGCGTGCACGCGCTGCTGCAGCGTTGCACCTGCCGTTGCCCCGAGTGCGGCGGGAAGACCGACCAGCGCCGCGTATCCCCAGTGCACCTCGCCGTGGATCGCGTACGTGATCGTCCCCGCAAGTGCGGTGATCGCGATCGCGGCGAGCGAGGTCGCCGTCGCGGCGTGCGGCCGGTAGGTGCAGAGCAGGATCAGCAACGGCACGACGATCAGTCCGCCGCCGACGCCGAAGAGCGCGCTCATGAATCCGGCGGTGAGCCCGATCAGCACCAGACGCACGGCGCGTATCGTAGGCGTGTGGGGGTGGACAAGCTGCTGGCAACGCTGCGCGCGGAACCCGAACGCGCAGCGATCTTTCTCGACGTGGACGGGGTGCTCGCGCCGATCGTCCCGCGCCCCGAGGACGCGGCGGTGCCTGACGACACGCGCGAGGAGGTGCGGCGGCTCAACGGGAAGTACGCGCTCGTCGCCTGCGTCAGCGGCCGCACGGCTGACGACGCGCGGAGGATCGTCGGACTGGACGAGCTCGTGTACGTCGGCGAGCACGGGCTCGAGCTCGAGCCGTCGGCGCCGCGGTGGCGCGACGCGATCCGGGCGTTCGCCGATTCCGTCGAATGGCCGGTCGAGGACAAAGGGCTGACCCTGTCGTTCCACTACCGCGGCGCAAACGACGAGGACGCCGCCGAAGCGTTCCTCCTCGAGGTCGCCGAGCGCGCGCGCGACGCGGGGCTGCGGCCGCGCTTCGGGCGGAAGGTCTTGGAGATCCGCCCGCCGGTCGACGCGAGCAAGGGCACCGCCGTGCGGTTCCTGCTCGAGCGCCGCGGCCTGAGCCGCGCGCTCTACGCGGGCGACGACACCACCGATCTGGATGCCTTCCAAGTGGTGGGCGAGCTGGAGCTGGGCGTGCGCGTAGGCGTCGCCTCGCCCGAGAGCCCGCGCGGCATCACGGAGCAGGCTGACGTGGTGGTTCGGTCGCCGTCAGAGCTCCTCGGTTTCCTGCGGGAGCTCTGATGGCATCATCCGCCTGATGGTTCGGCGGCTCGCCGCCTTTGCTGTGGCCTTGCGCGAGTCCGAGGCGCATCTGCGAGTACCGGCACGGCTGCTCGCGCTCGCCCGCGGATTCTCGAGCCGCGGCCCACCGGCGCTCTCGGTCTGAACCGTGCCGCGTCCGCGCGGAAAGGCACTCGAGACTGGAGGAGACATCCGAAGGCAACTCGCCGCACTCACGACCGGCCTCGTGGCGCTGGCGCTCCCGTCCGTCGCATCAGCTCACGCCACCCTGGTCGGGACGACGCCACCGGACGACGCGGTGGTGCAGACCTCGCCGCGGCGGGTCACGGTGCTGTTCAGCGAGGCGGTGGAGACCGCGTTCGGCTCACTCCGGGTGTACGACTCCGCCGTCCGCCCCGTGGACGACGGTCGGATCGTGCAGCCGACGGAACGCTCCGTCGCCGTCGGGCTGAGACCGAGACTCGCCCGCGGCACGTACACGGTCAGCTGGGAACTCGTCTCGGCGGACGGCCATCCGATCCAGGGCGCGTCCGTCTTCCACGTCGGGGCGCGGGGCGCGCATCCGGAGGGCGTCGAAGCGGACCTTCGGAACGGTGGTGCTCCGGCGTCCGTGCTCATGCTCCGAGACGGGGTGAAGGCGGCCGAATTCGCGTTGCTCCTGCTCTGTGCGGGCGGGGCCTTCGCACTGCTGTGGCCTCTCGCGGCCGCGGACCGGAGGGTCCGCCGCTTGCTCTATGCCGCGCTTGCGGGATGCGCGTACACCCTCGCGGCGGTAGCAGGCTTCGGAATCGTCGTCCAGGGCGCGGTCGCCGCCGGGACTGGGCTCGGAGACGCCACCCGCTGGGAGGTCATCTCCTCCGTCCTCGACACGCGCTACGGGCAGGGGTGGCTCCTCTGCGGCGCAGGTGCGCTCACGCTCAGTGCAGTCGCCGCGGCGGCCATTGCCGAGACCAGCCGGACGGTCGAAGCAGTCGCGTTCGCGATCGCCGCGGCGTGCGCCGTGACTCCGGCGCTCGTCGGCCACGCGCACGCCTCCGGGTCGCTCGCCACGGTCGCCGACATCCTCCACGTGCAAGCCGCAGCACTCTGGACGGGTGGGCTGGCCACGGTGGTGGCGGCGCTCCTCCTGGAGCGCGGGTCGCGGTGGCGGCTCGCAGCGACCGCCGTCCCGCGGCTCTCCCAAACTGCGGTTGCTGCGGTTGCGGTACTCGTCGTCGCGGGCACGATCAGCGGCTACCTCGAGGTGCGCGCGGTCCGCGGATTGTGGGAGACGCACTACGGGCAGCTGCTGCTCGCGAAGCTCGCGCTCGTCACACCGTTGCTTGCGCTCGGTGCCTGGAACAACCGCTTCGCCGTGCCGCGCCTGCGGAGCGAGCTCGCGTCAGCGCTCGAGCGCCGCCGCTTCGTGCAGCGCGCGGGCGCGGAGCTCGCGCTCATGGCTGCGGTGGTGGGGGTGACCGCGGTGCTCGTTGCGCAGCCCCCCGCCCGGGCGGCTCTCGCGCCGCAAGCGAAGCCGGTGTCCATCGACACACGTGCAGGCCCGTACGCGCTCAAGGTCGTGGTCGATCCGGCGACCGCCGGGCCGAACACGATCGACCTGACCCTGCTCGACAGTGCCGGTCGGCCGGCCAAGGTCGCGGCCGTCGACGTCGGTGCACGCCTGCCCAGCAAGAACATCGGGCCTTTGAGGTTCACGGCAGATCGGCTGGCTCAGGGCCGCTTTGCAGTTCAGGGCGCGCAGCTCGCCCTTCCCGGGGATTGGCAGCTCCGCCTCGCCGTCCGCCTGAGTGCGTTCGATCTGGTCGAGGAGAGCGTTTCCGTTCCGATCAGATAGGTCGCGGTGCGCTAGCGTCGGCGCAATGTTCGATGCGCAGCTGCTCGCGTTCGTGGTCGTCGCCGTTGCTTTGACGTTGACGCCTGGGCCCGACATGGCGCTCGTGCTCAGGAACACCGTTCGCGGCGGGCGGTCGAGCGGCTTCCGCACGATCGCCGGGATCGCGGTGGGCCTGGTCCTCTGGGCGACGGCGACGGCGCTCGGCATCGCTGCGGTGCTGGCGGCTTCCGCCGCTGTCTTCACCGCGCTGAAGATCGCGGGCGGCGTCTATCTCGTCTACCTCGGGGTGCAGGCGCTTCGCTCATTGCGGCGGGGTGAGGAGACGATCGACGCGCCGAAGCAGCGCGGCTCGCCCTTCCGCCAGGGTCTCTTCACGAATCTCCTCAACCCGAAGCTCGCGGTGCTCTTCACGACGCTCTTGCCCCAGTTCATCTCGCCGGACGATCCCGCGTTGGCGAAGTCGATCCTCCTGGCGACTGTCTTCGTCACGATCGGCCTGGCCTGGCTCTGCACCTACGTGCTGATCGTCGGCTTGGTCGCGCGGAGCCGCGCCTTCCGCCGCGTTACCGAGGCCTTGAGCGGCATCGTCCTGGTCGCGCTCGGCGCGCGGCTCGTGTTTGAGCGCTAGGGCACCGCTTGCGGTGCCCGCTTCAGGACGTGCGGGCTTGCCTGTGCGTCCGTCTGCGATCCCGAGCCCAACCCTGCCGAGGTATCTGATCCACGCTACTAGGGCCTCTTCTTCAAGCGCTCGATTTGCTTCCACGTACGCGTGTTGAGCACCTGGTCCTTCGTCAGCCAGGCGCGGCGCGCCTGCGCGACGCCGATCTCCATCCACTCGAGCGCGCTCAACTGATGCGCGTCCGTGTCGACCGGGATCTTCAGCCCGGCCTCCGCGGCGCGTCGCGCGTTCACGTCACGCAGGTCGAGCCGGTCGGGCTGCGAGTTGATCTCCAGAAACGTGTTCGTCTCGAGGGCCTTCTCGATCACGCGCTCGATGTCGACGTCCGCGGGCGGGCGCTTGTTGATCTTCCGAGCGGTCGGGTGACCGATGCAGTGCACGCGTGGATTCTCCATCGCGCTGATGATTCGCTCGGTCGGATTCTTGTCGAACGCCTGGTGGAGCGACGCCAGAACCCAGTCGCATTGCGCGAGCAGCTCCTCGGCGACGTCGACCTCGCCGTTCGCGCGGATGTTGCACTCGATCCCGCGCAGCACGCGGAAGGGCGCGACGCGCTCGTTCACCTGCTCGAGCTCGCGCCACTGCGCGTCCAGCCGGCCCTCGCGCAGGTAGTGCGAGTGGTCGGTGATCGCCATGTAGTCGTAGCCGAGCTCGATGCAGCGACGCGCCATCTCCTCGATCGTGTTCTTGGCGTCGGAGGACCACGTGGAGTGCATGTGCAGGTCGCCGCGGATGTCCTTCAGCTCGACGAGCTCCGGCAGCTCGCCCTTGCGTGCGGCGTCGAGCTCGCCGAGGTTTTCGCGCAGCTCGGGCGGGACGTATTGGTAGCCGAGGTACTCGTAGAGCTCGCGCTCGTCGCGCGTCGTGAAGACCTCGCCGGTCTCGACGGTCTTGACGCCGTACTCCGAGATCGAGAGACCCTTCTTCACGGCGGCCTCGCGCAACGCGACGTTGTGGTGCTTCGAACCGGTGAAATGCTGCAGCAAGTTCCCGAACGCCTCGGGCGGCACGACGCGGAGGTCGAAGCGCAGGCCCTCGTGCGAGACGACCGTCGCCTTCGTAGCGCCGTGCGCCGCGACCTCGGAAACCCAGTTCAGCTTCACGAAATAGTCGGTCAGCGCACGCGGGTCGTTCGCGGTCGCGATGATGTCGAGGTCGCGGAACGTCTCCTTGCGGCGCCGCACGCTGCCGGCCTCGCTGACGAGATCGGCGGCCGGGTGCTCGCGCAGCACGTCCACGACCGCGAGCACGGGCGCGAGCCCCTGGCCGAGCAGCGGGCGGACCGGCTCGAGCGTCCGCTCCTGGGAGAGTGCGTGCAGGATCCGCTCCTCCGTGCGCGCGCCGAAACCTGGCAGCGCGCGCAGCTGCTGCGCCTCGGCGGCGGCGCGCAGGCCGTCAACCGTGTCGATCCCGAGCTGCTTCCAGATCTTCGCCGCCGACTTGGGGCCGAGGCCGGGGAGTCGCATGAAGGTCACGACCTCGGCCGGGACGATCGCCCTGCGCTTGGTGAGGGCGTGGATCTCGCCGTCGTCGACGATCTGGACGATCTTCTCCTCGATCGTCTTGCCGATCCCCGGGAGATCCTTCGCCGTCCCTGCCAGCGCCAGCTGGGCGACCGGGCCGGCGGTCTCTCGGACCCGCGTGGCCGCCCGTCGATAAGCGAGAACGCGAAACGAGGCCTCGCCCTCCAGCTCGAGGAAGTCGGCGAGCAGGTCGAGCTGCTCGGCCACGTCCTGGTTCTTCGGGAGCGCCTTGGCCACGGACCGTGATAGTACGGACGTGCAGGCCACCGTTTGCCTTCCGACCTACAACGAGCTTGAGAACGTCGAGCGAATGGTGCGGGCGCTCGGAGAGCAGGGCGTGCGGGTGCTCGTGATCGACGACAACTCGCCGGACGGCACGGGCAAGATCGCCGACCGGCTCGCCGCCGAGCTCGACTTCGTGTCCGTGCTTCACCGCGAGAGGAAGGAGGGGCTCGGCCCCGCGTATCTGGAGGGCTTCCGCCGTGCGCTCGCCGACGGGGCGGAGCTCGTCCTCGAGATGGACTCCGACTTCTCGCACGACCCGGCCGACGTCCCGCGGCTGATCGAGGAGGCGGAGCGCGGCGCCGACCTCACGCTCGGCTCGCGCTACGTGCCCGGCGGCTCGATCCCCAACTGGGGCCTGGTGCGGCGGTTCATCTCGCGGGGTGGATGTCTCTATGCGCAGCTCTGGCTCCAGACGCGCGTGCGCGACCTGACAGGCGGCTTCAAGTGCTATCGCCGGCGCGTGCTCGAAGCGATCGACCTCGACGCGATCCACTCGAAGGGATACGCGTTTCAGATCGAGACGACCTACCGCGCTCTGCGCAAGGGCTTTCGCGTGGTCGAGGTGCCGATCACGTTCGTCGACCGCGAGGAGGGCGGCTCCAAGATGTCCCGCACGATCGTGCTCGAGGCGATCTGGAAGGTGCCGCTGATCCGGGCGCAGGGGCTGGCGGGGCGGCTGTGATCGAGGTGCTGCAGTTCACTGCGCCGTGGTGCGGGCCGTGCAAGCCTGTCGAGGCGCTGCTCGCGGAGCTCGCGCCGCGCTACCCCGGCGTGCGCTTCACGAAGGTCGACGTCGACGCGGAGCCGGAGACCGGGATGCGCTTTGGCGTGCTCGCGCTGCCGACGGTGGTGATCCTGCGCGACGACGAGCCGATCCTGATCCTGGACGGTGCACGGAAGCGTCGCGACTACGAGCGGGCGCTAGCGGAAGTGATCCCAGCCGCCGGGCGGGAGACCGGCGACGCCTGAGCCTTCCTCGCAGCGGCCGATCACCGTGAAATCGAGCGGGTCCGGGGTCGCGGCCAGGAGCTCGTAGTCCTCGCCGAAGTTGAGGTCGTCCACTGTCGCGCCTTCGGCGAACGGCACGCGCTCGACGTCGATCACACAGCGTACGCCCGACCGCTCGGCGATGTGCGCGGCATCGCGCGCGAGACCATCCGAGACGTCGAGCATCGCGTGCGCGACGCGCGCGAGTCGCTTCCCCTCTTCGATGCGAAGCGTCGGCCGAAGGTAGCGCCCGGCTCGGAACGCTGCGCCTGCAGCGCCGAGCGGTCCGGTGACGACGAGCAGGTCGCCGGGCCGTGCGCCCCCGCGGCCGGGCACGTGCGCCGAGCGGCCGAGCGCGGTGACGCTGAGCATGAGCAGCTCGGCGCGCGTCGTGTCGCCTCCGAGCACCGGCACGCCCGTCTCGGCGATCCCCTCGTAGAGCTCCACAACCTCTTCGGCCTTCGTGCGGCCGGGGGTCGCGAGCGAGACGATCAGGCCGACGGGGTCCGCGCCGGAAGCGGCGAGGTCGCTGAGGTTGACCGCGGCCGCACGCCAGCCGAGATCGCGCCAGGAGATCCAGTCGAGCCGGAAGTGAACGCCTTCCACGAGCGCGTCCTGCGTGACGACAAGCCCGTCGACCTGGGCGGCATCGTTCTCGATGTGTTCCGCGAGTCCGCGGCGCTCGAGCTCCGCGAGGAGCCCGAGCTCACCGAGCTGCGAAAGCTCCATCGATCGCCTCGCGCAGCGCCCGGGCGTCGCGGGCGGCGCGGATCACGGCCACGCCTGCTGCGCCGGCCGCGATGCAGGCAGCCGCGTTCCTCGCGTCGATCCCCCCGATCGCGATGACGGGGATCGACACCGCGTCTGCGATTCCTGCGAGACCGTCGAGCCCGATGGGCCGGTCTGCGTCAGGCTTCGACGGCGTCGCCCAGACAGGACCGGCGCCGAGGTACCGAGCGCCTGCGCGCTCGGCCGCGATCGCCTGGCCCACGTCCGAGGCGGACACGCCGACGATCAGCTCGCCGGCGACAGCGCGTTCCAGGCCGGCGTCGTCCTGACCCAGATGGACACCGTCCGCGTCGAGTTCGAGCGCAGCGTCCAGGTCGTCGTTCACGACGAACGTGACATTGTGGCTCTGAGCCACGAACTGAAACTCCCGTCCGTGCTCGACCAGCTCCTGGGTCGACGCGTCCTTGATCCGAAGCTGGAGAACCGTTGCGCCACCCGCGATCGCCGCGCGGGCGGTGGCCAGATCGTCCACGAGCGCGTGGAGCTTCATGCGACTTTGTCGCTCTGAGCCACGTGCGCCCGCCTGTCGAGCGAAGCCGGGTCGAGGTTATAGAGCGCGTCGTAGAGGGCGACGTGGAACGACCCCGGGCCACGCGCTTCGTTCGCTGCGTCCTCGCCGGCCACGCCGAACGCGGCCAGCGCCTCGGCGGCCGCCTCGAGGGGACTGCCGTTCACGGCGAGGAAGCACCCGGTGATCGCCGTCGCCATGCAGCCGGTGCCGGAGACGGTCCCCAGCAGCTCGTGGCCGTTCGCGACGGCCAACGTCGTCTCGCCGTCGGAGACGTGATCGACCGGGCCCGTCACGGCCACGACCAC
>DASYUZ010000021.1:0-19178 GCA_036000665.1 Gaiellaceae bacterium | reverse complement strand
GTAGAGCGTCCACGGCAGCTGCTCGAACACGCCGGCGCGCGGTCCGAGGTCGTAGGTCGCGCCGTCGACGGTGACGGCGCAGGACCCGGAAAGGAGCACGATCGCGAGCTCTTCCCCGCCCGTGTCGCGCTCGGCCTCCTGCACACGCTCCACACCGAAGGTGAGGAAGCGCCAGCCGGCATCTTCCGGCGCAATCCGGGACCACTCTCCTGCGCGGCGGAGCAGGCTCACAGCGCAGCCTCGAGCTCGTCGAGCGTCGGCATCGCCTCGGAGCATGCAAGCTGGGCCGCGACGAGCGCGCCGGCAACCGATCCGCGGTGGACACCCTCCGCCAGCGACATCCCGTTCAGGAGCGCGTGCCCCAGGGCGGCGGCGAACGCGTCGCCCGCGCCGAGCCCGTTCACGACCTCGACCGGGTGGACCGGCACGTGCGTCTCCTCGTTGCCGTCGTACGCCGTGGCGCCCGCGCCGCCGCGCTTGAGCACGAGCCGCCGGGGACGCTCCGGAAGCGCGGCAGCCCCGACCTCCTCCTCGTTGCCGACGACGACGGCTGCGTACCCGGCGGCCTCGCGGGCGAGCGCCGGGTACTCGCCGGGGTCGTTCCAGAGCGAGGGCCGCCAGTCGAGGTCGAAGATCGTCGTGCCCCGGTGCGCCCGCAATGCGTCGAGCGTCGTCTCGCGGGAAGGCGACTGCGCGAGACCGGTCCCGGTTGCGTAGAGCAGGGGTGCCCCGGCGACCTCGTCGCGGTCGAAGTCCTCGGGCGCGAGCTGCCAGTCGGGCGCCGTCGGCTTGCGGTAGAAGAGAATCGGGAAGCGGTCGGGCGGCCATACCTCGCAGAACGTCGGCGGCGTCTGCCAGTAGGGGTCGACCGCGAGAAAGCGCGTGTCGATACCTTCGTGGTCGAGGAAGTCGCGGACGAACTCGCCGTGGCCTTCGTCCCCGACGCGCGAGATGATGGCGGTCCGGACGCCCAGCCGCGCGAGGCCCGTCGCGACGTTCCCCGCGAAGCCGCCGACGTAGCGCGTGAACGTGCGCACCGCACGCAGCGGCGTCTCGAGCTCGTTCGGGTAGAGGTCGACGCCGACGCGGCCCATCACCACCGCTTCGACGCTCAGAACTCGACCTCGACCTTGAGCGCGCGCCCCGCGCGCAGCTCGTCGATCGCGCCCGGAAGGTCGTCGACACCGATCCGGTGCGTGACGAGCGGAGAGAAGTCGATCCGCTGCTGTTCGAGCAGCCGGATCGCGTCGGGGAAGACGTTCTCGCCCACGTAGGAGCCGAAGACCGTCAGCTCGTCGCGGGTGATCCGCGACTGCGAGACCTCGGCGCGCGCCGTCGTGTCCATCCCGAAGAGGAGCACTCGCCCGCCTTTGGCCACGAGCTCAAGCGCCGTCGCAAGCTGCGAGCCGACCGCGTCGACGACGACCTCGGCCTCGAGACCGGCCGTCTCGCCGGGCGCCACGACCTGCGCGGCGCCCATGGCGCGGGCGAGCTCCGCTCGAACCGGAGTCGGCTCGACCGCCGTGACCGTCGCCCCCGCTGCGTTGAGCAGGGCACAGAAGAAGGCACCGATCGGCCCGGCGCCGATCACGATCGCGCGCTCTCCGGGGAAGATGCGCGCCTGCCGCGCCCCGTGCACAACTGTGGAGAGCGGCTCGGCGAGCGCCGCGATGTGCGCCGGCAGCTCGTCGGAGATCGGGTGGCAGGCCAGAGACTTCACCGCGACGAGCGGCGCGAGGCCGCCGTCGATGAAGACGCCGTACGTCGTGCCGTGCTCGCACTGGTTGTAGCGCCCTCGTCGGCACCACACGCACTCCCCGCACCAGAGGTTCGGCGAGACGACGACGCGGTCGCCGGCCGCCAGCGACGAGACGGCGCCGGCCACCTCGACGACCCGTGCGACGAACTCGTGTCCGAGGACGACGCCCACGTTCGCGGGATGCCCGGGCGGGTCCTCGAGAATGTGCAGGTCGGTCCCGCACACGCCGCACGCCTCGACCTCGAGCAGCACCTCGTCCGCCGCGTGCAGCGCAGGCTCCGGGCGCTCCTCCAGCCCGAGCCTCCCGACCTCAGCCAGCACCGCCGCCTTCACGACTCGGTGCCGTAGCCCAGCTTGCGGGCGTGCTCCTTCCCGGTGACGATCAACTCCGCCACCTCGTCACGCGAGTGCTTCCCCTTCGGGAACTCGGCGATCGACTCACCGTGCGAGAGGATCACGAAGCGGTCGGCGATCGGATACACGTGGTAGACGTTGTGGGTGATGAAGATGATCGAGATGCCCTTGTTGCGTGCCTCGTCGACCGACTTCAGCACGCGCTCCGTCTGACGGAGCGAGAGCGCGGACGTGGGCTCGTCGAGGATCAAGAGCTTGGGGTTGAAGTACGCCGCGCGCGCGATTGCGATCGACTGACGCTCGCCGCCGGACATGCGCGCCAGCGCCTCCTCCGGATCGCGGATGTCGATCCCGATGTCAGAGATCGCCTTCCGCGCCTGCTCGTGCGCCTTCTTGCGGTCGATCCACCGGAACGGCCCGAGTCCCTTCGTGATCGCCTCTTCGCGCCCGAGGAAGACGTTGCGGTAGATCGCCATCAAGTCGACGATCGCGAGGTCCTGGTACACCGTCGCGACGCCCTTCTCGTACGCGTCGCGCGGCGAATGGAAGTGCACCGTTTCGCCCTCCCACTGGATCTCGCCCTTGTCCGGCGGAAAGAGTCCCGTGAGGATCTTGATCAGCGTCGACTTGCCGGCGCCGTTGTCGCCCAGTAGGCCGAGCACCTCGGCGCGCCCGAGCGTGAAGTCGACTTTGCGCAGCGCCTCGATGCGACCGAAGTTCTTGGCGATCCCTTTCGCCTCGACGAGCGGCCGATCTCCGTTCGTGCTCAAATCTGCGGCCTCGAGCGCCCGAGCACCTGGTTCACGATCACGGCGCCGATGATGAGTGCGCCGACCGCGACCTGAAGCCAGTACGACGCGATCCCGGACAGGACGAGCCCTTGCTGGATCATCGCGATCATGAGCGCGCCCAGCCCCGCGCCGACCACGGACCCGTAGCCGCCGTTGAGCCGCGCGCCGCCGATGACAGCCGCGGCAATTGCCTGCAGCTCGTAACCCTGCCCGCGCGTCGCCTCGACGACGTTGAAGCGGCCGACCTGGATCAATCCGCTGAGGAACGCGGCTATCGCCGTGAGGACGAACAGGACCAGCCAGACGCGGTCGGCGGGGACGCCCATCGAACGTGCCGAGCGCTCGTTTCCGCCCGACGCGAAGATCCAGTTGCCGAAGCGCGTCCGCAGGAGGACGAACGTGAGCACCACCATGACGCCGATGAACCACAGGACGGAGACCTGGTAGCCGCGGAACGGACCGCTCTCGATCCGGTACGAGAAGATCTTGAACAGGATGCTCTCCTGCTCGACGTGGGCGGGCTCGCCGCCGGAGATCCCGAGCAGCACGCCCCGCCAGATGAGGAGCGTACCGAGCGTGACGATGAAGGACGGGATCCGTGTCGTCACGACGAGCATCCCGTTGATCAGACCGATCGAAATGGCGACGCCGACCGCTATCAGAGCCGCGACCCAGATCGAGTAGCCGTACTCCAACATCAGGTACGGCACGATGAACGAGCTGAAGCCGAGCACCGAGCCGACCGAGAGGTCGAAGTGCCCCGCGATCATCAACAGCGTCACGGCCATCGCGACGATGCCGAGCTCTGCCGTAATGCTGAGCAACCCCGAGAGCGCGATCCGTGACGTGAACGTGTCCGACGACGGCGCGATGAAGGCGAAGATCACGAACATCACCGCCGCCCCGAAGAGGGCGCCCGTCTCGGGGCGGCCGGTCAGCAGACCGCGAGTTGCGGTCCACCACCGGCCGCCCCGTGCGGGCCGAGCAGCCTCACGCTCTGCGAGCGGTGCCTGCTCGTCCAGTGCCATTGTTAGCGGAACCCCGCCTTCACGCCTTCAGCGACCTTGTCGGCGTTCGACTTGTCGACGAGCGCAGGGCCGGTGAGCATGTCCACACCCGGCGCGAGCACGAAGCCGTGCTGGATGTTGAGCGTGAGCCAGTGGACCGGCTCGTAGCCCTGCAGATACTGCTGCTGGTCGATCGTCGAGACGAGGTTGCCGCCGTTGATCTCCGTCAGCAGGTCCTCGGTCATGTCGTAGGCCGAGACCTTGACCTGGCCCTTCTTCCCGAGCTCGTCGAGCGCCGTCAGCGCGAACGTCGCCGGCTGCGGGCCGACGCCGAAGATCGCGTCGATGTCGGTGTTCTTCTGCAGGAAACCCTTGATCTGCTCGGTTGCCTGCGTCGCGTCCTTCGAGCTCGGCAGCTTGTCGACCTTGGCGCCGCCCTTCCTCAGCTCCGCGGTGTAGCCGCGGCACCGCGCCTCGAGGCCGGTGTGCCCCGGCTCGTGGATGATGCAGACGGCGTGCTTGACCGCGCCCTCCTTCAGCTGCCGTTGCGCGGTCAGACGTCCGCCGCCCTCCTCGTCGCCGCCGACGTAGAACATGTACGGGATCCGCTGTGCGAGCGGCCGTGTGTCGGGGACGTTGACGGCAATCACCGGGATGCCGCTGGCGATCGCGTCTCGGAGCGGCTTGTCCACCGCATTCTGGTCGAGGATCGTTGCATAGATGCCGTCCGGCTTCGCGGCGATCGCCTGGTTCAGCAGGTCGACATAGGCACCGACCGCGAAGTTCTCGAGCGGCAGGTCCTTGACCGTCGCGCCGTATTTCTTCTCGGCGTCGCGGATGCCGTTGCGGTAGATGGCCCAGAAGACGTTGCCGGACTCGCCGTGCGTGACCGAGTAGAACGTGAGGCCCGATTTCGCGGTGCCGGCCTGAGCCGCCGTGTTGGCGGCCTCTTTGTTCCCGTTGTCGTCACCGCCGACGTCGCAGCCCGCGAGCAGTGCCGGCGTCGCGAGGGCGGCGCTGCCGAGCGCGGCCCCGCGAAGCAGGGTGCGCCGCGAGACGGCCCGCTCCAGCGCGGCCTCGATCGCCGCGTCTGGATCCTGCGGCTCGTGGTTCTCGCTCATTCCCTTCCCTTCGTCGTGATTGCGCATGTGCGTTCCATCCCCCACGTCAGATCGCTGCTGCGGTCTGTGCGATCTCGATCCTCCTTCCCTGTCGCGCGGCCGTGTGGATTGCCTCGCAGAGAACGGCCGCGCGGTACCCGTCCTCGAAGCTCGCCTGCCGGTCCGGGACGGGGCGTTCGTCCAGGACGGCCTGCAGGAAGTCGCGCCACTGGTGCACGAACGAATGCTCCCATCCGAGCACGTGGCCGGGAGGCCACCACTCGCGCAGGAACGGATGCTCCGGCTGCGTCACGAGCACGCCGCGAAAGCCCCCGAGACCCTCGCTTTCGTCGCGTGCAAAGAAGACGTGCAGCCGGTTGGGGTCCTCCATGTCCCACCAGACGGAACCGTCGCTGCCGTTGAGCTCGATTCGCTGGTGGCCTTTCCACCCGGTAGCGACGCGCGAGGCCTCGAGTGCGGCGGTGGCGCCGTTTGGAAGCGTCAGGACTGCGATGTACGCGTCGTCGACGTCGGAGGCGAAGGTCGCCGTCTGCGCACTGACTGCCGTCGGCTCACCTGCCAGGAAGCGGAGCATGTCGACGAGGTGCGCGTAATCGAGCACTGCGCCCGCACCGCCCGAAGACCGCGGCTGGCCACCCGCGGTCTGGTAATCCTGGAGGTAAAGCGCCCGGAAGTGGCGCAGGTCGCCCAGCCGGCCCTCACCGGCGACCTGCTTCGCCAGCGTCACCGCCGGCACATAGCGGTAGTTGAAGCCGCAGGCGTTGGTGACCCCCGACTCCTCCGCCGCTTCCCACATGGTGCGAGCCTCCGCGGCGTCGGCGCCGAGGGGCTTCTCGCACAGGACCGGCTTCCCGCGGCCGAGGGCCGCGACCGAAGGCGCTGCATGGCCTTCGAGCGCGAGGCAGTTCGCGACGACGTGGACGTCCGGGTCGTCGACGAGCTCCTCCCAGCTCGTCGTCCAGCGCTCGAAGCCGAGCTCGCGGGCCGCCCCTTCGAGCAGCTCCGCGCGCCGGCCGGCGATGGAGACGAGCCGGATCCGCTTCGGCAGCGGGGCGATGTGGTTGAGGGAATGGAGCGCGTGAACATGGGCGCGGCTGATCCAGCCGTAGCCGAGAACCCCGACGCCGATTGCGTCGCGCCCCATCGCCGGTGACCCTCTCAAAGACTTTCTCGCCTTGTCAATCGAGGTCGTGCGCAACGAAACCTGCCCTTAACCTCCTGCTGGAAGTAGGCTCGCACCATGCGGATGTACGTCGCGGGCGAGTGGCGCGGCGCGGCCGCGGAGGACGAGATCCGGAGTCCATGGTCCGGCGACGTCGTCGACGCCGTGCCGCGTGCCTCGGCGGCCGACGCGGAGGACGCGCTCCACTGCGCGGTGCAGGGCGCCGTCACGATGCGGCGGCTCTCGGCCTACGACCGCTCGGAGATCCTGAATCGCGCCGCCGATCTGATCGACGACGCCGCCGAGGCGCTCGCGCAGACGATTTCTGCCGAGGAGGGCAAGCCGCTCTCCGAGGCGCTCGGGGAGGCCCGGCGGACGCCTGCGCTCTTCCGGCTCGCGGCCGCAGAGGGGGCCCGCATGCACGGCGAGACGCTCCCGCTCGACGCCGCAGCCGGCGGGGAGGACAAGCTGGGCTTCACGCTGCGGCAGCCGTGCGGCGTCGTCGTCGCGATCACGCCGTTCAACTATCCGCTGCTGCTCGTCGCACACAAGATCGCGCCGGCGCTCGCGGCGGGGAACGCGGTGATCCTGAAACCGGCCTCGCAGACGCCGCTGACCGCGCTCAAGCTGACAGCGCTGCTGCTCGAGGCCGGGCTGCCCGCACACGCCCTGCAGACGATCACCGGCCCCGGGCGTGAGCTCGGGGAGGCGCTCTGCGCCGACGGGCGCGTGCGGAAGATCTCCTTCACAGGCTCGGTGCCCGTCGGCGAGGTAATCGCGCGGATCGCCGGGGTGAAGAAGCTCTCGCTCGAGCTGGGAGCGAACTGCCCGGTCGTCGTGCTCCCCGACGCAGACCTCGAGCAGGTCGCCGCGGCGACCGCGACGGGCGGCTACGTCAACGCCGGCCAGGTGTGCATCTCGGTGCAGCGCGTCCTCGTCGACCGCCCTGCCTACGGCGATTTCCTGGACGCGTTGCGGCCGCGCGTCGAGTCGATCGCGGTCGGGGACCCGTTCGACGACCGGACGCAGCTCGCGGCGCTCGTCTCCGAGCGCGAGGCGGAGCGCGTCGAGGGCACGATTCGCTCGGCGGTCGCGGCGGGCGCGACGCTCGTTTCGGGCGGAGGTCGCGACGGAGGCGTGGTCGAACCGACGATCGTCGCAGACGTCCCGGAGGAGAGCGAGCTCTGGCGCGACGAGCTCTTCGGGCCCGCCGTCGCTGTGCGTGCGGTCGACGGGATCGACGAGGCGATCGCACTCGCGAACGACACGCGCTACGGGCTCGGCGCCGGCGTCTTCACGCGCGACGTGGCGAGCGCGATGCGCTTCGTCCGCGAGGTCGACGCGGGAAACGTGCACGTGAACTGGACGCCGCTGTGGCGCGCGGACCTGATGCCGTACGGTGGGCTGAAAGGCTCGGGAATCGGCAAGGAGGGTCCGCGCTACGCGGTCGAGGAGATGACGGAGCTGAAGACGGTGGTGTTCCACGGAGTCGGAGGTGGGTCGTGAGGGACAAGACGTCGCGGCTGACGACCGCGCAGGCGATCGTCCGCTATCTGCAAGCGCAGTACTCGGAGCGCGACGGGGAACGGCACCGGTTGATCCCCGGCATGTGGGGGATCTTCGGGCACGGCAACGTGATCGGCCTCGGCCAGGCACTCGAGGAGTACGGCACGGAGCTCACCTTCCACCAGGGCCGCAACGAGCAGTCGATGGTGCACGCCGCCGCCGCGTTCGCAAAGACGATGCGCCGCAAGCAGACGCTCGCGTGCACGTCGTCGATCGGCCCCGGGTCGACGAACATGATCACGGCTGCGGCCGGCGCGACGATCAACCGGCTGCCCGTGCTGCTCTTCCCGGGCGACGTCTACGCGACGCGCTTCCAGGGTCCCGTCCTGCAGCAGCTCGAGCACCCGCTGGCAGGCGACGTGTCTGTCAACGACGCCTTCCGTCCGGTCGCGCGCTTCTTCGACCGGATCACTCGGCCCGAGCAGCTGCTGACCGCGCTGCCCGAGGCGATGCGCGTCCTCACCTCGCCGCTCGAGACCGGCGCGGTCGTCGTCGCGCTGCCGCAGGACGTGCAGTCGCACGCCTGGGACTTCCCGGAGCACTTCTTCGACCAGCGCGACTGGCGGATCGAGCGCGCGGTGCCGCACCCGCAGCGCATCGAGGAGGCCGCGCAACTGATCAGGCAATCGGAGCGGCCGCTCATCATCGCGGGCGGGGGCGTGCTCTACTCGGAGGCCGAGGACGCGCTGCTCGCGTTCGCGCGCGCCACCGGCATCCCCGTTGCGGAGACCTTCGCGGGCAAGGGCGCCGTCCAGGTCGACGACTGGCTCCAGCTCGGCGGGATCGGTCTCGAAGGCAATCCGGGCGCGACCCGCGTCGCGCGCGACGCCGACCTCGTCCTGCACGTCGGCTCGCGACTGACCGACTTCGCCACGGGCTCGAACTCCGTCTTCCAGCGGGACGACGTGCGCTTCGTTGGGATCAACGTCTGGGGCCGCGACGCGATGAAGCAGGGCGCGCTGCCGGTCGTCGCCGACGCGCGCGAGGGGCTGAACGCGCTCGGCGAGGCGCTCTCGGGCTGGTCGACAAGCGACGGATACCGCGAGGAGGTAACCCGGATCCGCACCGCGTGGCTCGCCGAGCGCGAGTCGCTGCACAAGCCGGTCGAGGGCGAGGCGATGAGCCAGGCGGAGCTGATCCTGACGCTGAACGAGATGGCGGAGCCGGGCGACGCGGTGATCGCGGCCGCAGGCACGCCTCCCGGCGACCTGCTGAAGATCTGGGACGCGACGGGCGGCCGGAACTGCCACCTCGAGTTCGGCTTCTCATGCATGGGCTACGAGCTCCCGGCGGGGATCGGCGTCCGGCTCGCGCAAGAGCGCGGCGAGATCTACGTCTACATCGGCGACGGCACCTTCCTCCTCAACCCGGGCGAGCTCGCCAACGCGGCGCAAGAGGGGCTCAAGATCACCGTCGTGATCTCGGAGAACCACGGCTACCAGTCCATCCAGCGGCTGCAGCTCTGGCGCCACGGGAAGATGTTCGGCAACGAGTTCCGCACGCGTCAGAACGGGCGTCTCGACGGCGAGTACGTGCGGCTC
Organism: Gaiellaceae bacterium; assembly: GCA_036000665.1. Classification (GTDB taxonomy): domain Bacteria; phylum Actinomycetota; class Thermoleophilia; order Gaiellales; family Gaiellaceae; genus JACCTU01. Next base: position 9,877 of record DASYUZ010000021.1, on the reverse strand, counting down.
GACCTCGCGAAGGTGGCCGAGGGGCTCGGCGCGCACACGTGGCGCGTCGACTCGCCCGGCTCGCTGCGAGGCGCGCTCGAGGCGGCGCGCGGCGAGTCGCGCGCATGCGTGATCGTCTGCGAGACGGAGCCGCACCGCTACCTTCCGGGCTCGGACGTCTGGTGGGACGTCGCGCCTGCGGAGGTCTCCGAGGAGCCCGAGGTGCGCGAGCGGCGGCGCGACTACGAGCGTGAGCGCGACGAGCTCCAGCGCTTCTACTACTAGGGAGCGCCTCGCGGCCGGCGAGACGCTCGTCGGCACGTTCCTGAACCTCGGCTCGCCACTCGCGGCCGAGGTGTGCGCGCGCGCGGGCTTCGACTGGCTGCTGGTCGACCTCGAGCACGGCGCGGGCACCGAGGCGGAGCTGATCCCGACGCTGCAGGCGATCGGCGGGCGCTGCACAGCGCTCGTTCGCGTGGAGGTGAACGCGCGGCCGCGGTTCGCCCGCGCGCTCGACGCGGGCGCGGACGGCGTGATGGTGCCTCACGTCGATACGGCCGAGGAAGCGGCGGCGGCCGTGCGCCGCATGCGCTACCCGCCGCGCGGGACGCGCGGAGTCGCCCACATGAACCGCGCGAAAGGGTGGGGCCTCGGCGCCGAGGAAGGCGATGCGCTCTGCCTGATCCAGATCGAGACCCGCGGCGCGCTCGAGCAGGCCGCCGCGATCGCCGCCGCCGACGGCATCGACGTCCTCTTCGTCGGGCCCTCGGATCTCGGTGCCGCGCTCGAGACGACGAAGCTGCCGCTCGACCGCGTCATCGACGCGGCGCGCTCGCACGGCAAAGCGGCCGGAATCCTCGCCCGCTCGCGCCAGGACGGAGAGCGGTACATCGAGCAGGGCTTCCGCTTCGTCGGGATCGGCTCCGACTCGCTCTTTCTCGCGCAGGGTGCGCGCTCGGCCTCCGGCTCGTGATCGTCGCCACGGGACCGGTGCACCCGGTCGCCGAGGAGCTCCTCGGCCCGATCGTCGTCGACGACGACTGGCGCGCGCTCCTTCCCGAGGCCGAGGCGCTGATCGTGCGCGGCGGCGTCTTCGTCACCGAAGACGACCTCGAGCGCGCACCTCGGCTGCGCGTGATCGGCCGCAGCGGGATCGGGGTCGACAACGTCCCCGTCGAGGCCGCCCGCGCGCGCGGCATCCCGGTCGTCGTCACTCCCGGCGCCGGTGCGCGCGCCGTTGCCGAAGGCGCGCTCGCCCTGCTGCTGGCGGTCGTAAAGCGCCTGCCGGAGCTCGCCGAGGCGGTCCAGCGCGGGGACTGGAGCGCGCGTGACCGGCTCGAGCTCGGCGATCTCGACGGCGCGACGCTTGGCATCGTCGGCTACGGCCGCATCGGCCGCGAGCTCGCCGACCTCGCGCGCGGACTCGGGATGCACGTGCTCGCGTACGACCCGAACGTGCCGGAGGCCTCCGTCCAGCTCGACGTCCTCTTCGCCGAGTCGGACGCAGTCTCGCTGCACGCGCCGCTGACGGCTGAGACGCGCGGCCTCGTCAACGCCGAGCTCCTCGCCCGTGCGCGGCCCGGTCTCGTCCTGATCAACACGAGCCGCGGCGGCCTGATCTCCTCGCTCGACGACCTGCTCGCGGCGCTGGAACGCGGCCACCTCAGCGGCGTCGGCCTGGACGTCTTCGAGCAGGAACCGCCGGACCCCTCGCACCCGCTCTTCGCCCACCCGCGCGTCGTCGTGACCCCGCACGCGCTCGGGATGACCCGCCGCGCGCGCGAGCGCATCTTCCGCGAGATGGCGGAAGCCATGGCCGCCGTCCTGCACGGCAAAGAACCGCGGCGCGAGTACCTCGCCTAAAACGACGCGTCCGCGCCCTGAACGGTGCCAGGCACCCTTGAGGCTACTCGAGGGTTCGTGACGAAATTGTGACGGCTCGGAGTGCGCTATCCGATCACAGGTCCCGGACGTCTTCCCACGCCCCGCTCTGGAACGAGCGCGCGATCGCGTCGAGGACCCGCGCGGTGGCGGCGATCTCGCGGACGCCCGGCTCGCGCTGCTGCCCGTCGGCGATCGACTGCAGGAAGCGGTACGCCTCGATCACCTTCAGGTCGTCGTAACCCATCGGGATCCCCGTCCCCGGCTGGAAGCGCGCGAAGTCCGGGTGAGCGGGTCCCATCAGCTCCCGCGCGTAGCCGCCGTCGCGGTAGTGCTCGAGCTCGTTCATGCGCTCGAAGTTCCACGCGAGCGCGCCCCGCGTGCCGTTGACCTCGAACCAGTAGCGCGCGTCTCCGCCGACCATCACGCGAGAGAGCTCGATCGTCCCCTTCAAGCCCGACTCGAACTCGACGAGCGCCGCGCACCAGTCCTCGTTCTCGACAGGCCCGAGCTCGACGTCGCCCTCGACGACCGAAAAGTGCGTGCCGCTGCCCATCTGCACCTTCGGGCGCTCGGGGATCAGGATCGCTGACGTCGCGGTCGTGCGCACGATCGGGCCGCAGAGGAACATCGCGAGGTCGATCGCATGGGAGCCAAGATCGGAGAGGATGCCGTGCCCCGAGAGCTCACGGGAGAAGCGCCACGAAAGCGCGCCGCGTGGGTTGGCCGAGTACGACGCGACGAACTGCATGCGGAAGTGGTTCACGTCGCCGAGTTCGCCGTCCGCGATCAGCTGCTGCGCGTACTGCACCGCGGGCGGGTTCCGGTAGTTGAGCCCGACGATCGTCCGGACGCCGGCCGCATCGACCGCGCGCTCGATCGCGACCGTATCCTCGGGGAGCGCGCCGAGCGGCTTCTCGCCCCAGAAGTGCTTGCCGGCCTCGGCAGCCGCGACCGCCATCTCGCGGTGCATGAAGTTCGGGGCGCAGATCGAGACCGCATCGACCTCTGGGTGCGCGATCACGTCGCGCCAGTTGGTCGTCGACGACTCGTAGCCGAGCTTCTCGGCGGCTGCGCCCGCCCGCTCCTCGACCTCGTCGGCGGCGATCACGAGGCGCGCGCGTCCTGCGGAGTCCGGGAAGTGGATCGGCACTCGCCGGTACGACGTCGAGTGCACTTCCCCCATCCACCCAACACCGAGCAGACCGATCCCGATCTCCTTCACGCGATCTCCTCGAGGCGAACGACGCGGTTCTCGTCGAGCGCGCGCCTCGCCGCCGTTGCGGCGAGCACGGCCGCGAGGCCGTCGCGCCCGGTCACCTCGACGTCGCCGCCCTCGAGCGCGTTCGCGAACGACTCGAGCTCGCGCACGAACGCGGGTGCGTAGCGGTCGATGTAGAAGTCGGGCAGCGTCGGCTCGTGGAAACCCGCCGCGTCGGCGAGCAACGCCTGCGGGCGCCGGTCGTTGTCCGCCGACGCGAGGCCCGCGCTGCCGTGCACCTCGAGCCGCTGGTCGTAGCCGTACACGCTGACGCGGCAGTTGTCGATCGCGCCGAAGGCGCCGTTGGCGAAGGCGAGCGACAGGACGACGGTGTCGACGTCGCCGATCGCGGCCGCGTTGGGATCGACGAGCGAGGCCCCACGGACGGCGATCTCGGTGATCTCCGTCCCGAGGACGAAGCGCGCGAGATCGAGGTCGTGGCTGGTGGTGTCGAAGAAGAGACCGCCGGAGTGCGGGAGATACGCCGCGGGCGGCGGACCCGGGTCGCGCGAGGTGATCCGGAGCAGCCACGGCGTGCCGATACGGCCCTGCGCGACCGCGTCGCGCACGTCGCGGAAGCGCGCGTCGAAGCGGCGATTGTAGCCGATCTGGAAGAGCACGCCGGCCGCCTCCGCCGCCTCGAGCGCTTCGCGCGCAGCGGCGACCGTGGTCGCGAGCGGCTTCTCGCAGAAGATGTGCTTCCCGGCGGCCGCGGCCTTCCGGACCAGCTCCGTGTGCGTGTCCGGCGGCGTCGTGATCAGCACCGCGTCGACGGCGCCGAGCAGCGTGTCGACGTCGGTTGCGTCGGCACCCACCTCCTCCGCCAGCCCACGCGCAGCTTCAGCCTCGGCGTCGGCGACCACCGCGAGTTGCAGGTTGGGAATGCTGCTCACGATCGTCCGCGCATGGAAGCGGCCGATCCTGCCGGCCCCGATCAGCCCGACCGCGTGCACGAAGCGAGAGCCTAACCTTCGGCCGCGCGCTGCTCCTGCCGGTCGGGCGGCTCGAACCACTCGACCTCGAGCTTCTCGATCCGCGTCCCCTCGACTTCGAGCACGCGGAAGCGCAGCCCGTTCCACTCCGCCTCGTCCCCGGGGTCGGGCGCGCGCCCGAGCAGGCCGAACACGAAGCCGCCGAGCGAGTGGTAGTCCTCGATCGGCAGTTCGACTTGGAACTGCTCGTTGAAGTCGTCGACCGGGAAGGTGCCGTGGACACGTACGGTCGACTCGTTGACGCGCTCGACCGACTCGTCCGGCAGGTCGAACTCGTCCTCGATGTCGCCGACGATCTCCTCGAGCACGTCCTCGAGCGTGACGATCCCCTGCATGCTGCCGTACTCGTCGACGACGACCGCGAGGTGGTTCTTCGTGCGGCGGAAGTCGGCGAGCAGCGACGCGAGGTCCTTCGTCTCGGGGACGAAATACGAAGAGCGGAGCAGCTCGTCGACCTTGACGCCGGCGAGCCCGCGGTCCATCAGGGCCGAGAAGAGATCGCGCACGTGCAGCACGCCGACGATCTCGTCGAGCGAGCCGCGGTAGGCGGGGTAGCGCGTGTGCGGCGACTCCATCACCGCCGCGAGGCACTCCTCCGGCGGCAGGTCGACGGAGATAGCAACGACCTCAGGCCGCGGCACCATCACGTCCTGGACCTCCTTGTCCGCGAAGTCGAAGATCTTGTAGAGCATCTCCTCCTCCGCCCGCTCGATCACCCCCGTGTCCTCGGCCGCGGCGACGATCATCCGGATGTCCTCTTCGGTGTTCGCGACGACACCCGCCGGAGCTGGTTGGATGCCGAACATCCGGGTGAACAGGTTCGCAGACGCTTGCAGGACCCAGACGACCGGGTACGTCGCGACGTAGAACACCTCGATCGGGACCGCAACCCAGAGCGCCGTGCTCTCGTTCTTCGACAGCGCGATCGCCTTGGGGACGAGCTCGCCGAGCGTGACGTGGAGGTAGGTGACGACGAGGAACGCGAGCACGAACGCCACCCCGGTCGCGAGCACTGGATCGAGGAAGTGCTCGATCAGCGGCTCGCCTACCGCGCCGAGCGCGATCGAGAATGCTGTGATGCCGAGTTGCACCGTGCCGATGAAACGCACGGGGCTGTCCATGATCCGCAGCGCCAGCCGGGCCCGAAGATCGCCACGCTCGGCGCGCTCGTTCAACCGCGCCCGCCGCGCGGTTACGAGCGCGTATTCGGCGGCAACGAAGAACGCGTTCCCCAGCACGAGCAGGAGAACAGCGACGATTCGGAGAAAATCGCTCACGCCCCGCTCTCCGGGGCGCGGATACTCGGCGGTTGCTCGTCTTCCAAGCTACGAACCAGTATAGGAAACGCGCCCGTTCTCCTCGTTGCGGCGGGCCCTGCGCTCCCGAACGAGCCGTTCCAGGTGCGAAAGCGTCTCCGCGACGGCGAAGCGCCTCGCCGCAGGCGCGAGGTCGGCGCCGAACAGCACCAGACTGACGTCGTAGCCTGTCCGCGGCGTCCCGTCGAGTGCAGCGGCGGTCTCGTCGAGGCGGCGCCGGTGATGCTCGATCAGCTCGCCCGCGCGGCCGGCCGGGTCCTCGAGCGGATCTCCATGGCCGGGCAGCGCCAGCCGGAGCCCGAGCGCTGCGGTGCGCTCGAGCGAGTCGAGGTAGTCGCCGAGCGGGTCCGGGCGCGAGTCGGGATAGAGACCGACCGCAGGGGAGATCCGCGGCAGCAGGTGGTCGCCGGCGACGAGCACGCCCTCGCGCATGAGGCAGAGGTGTCCGTCGGCGTGGCCGGGCATCTCGGTGACCTCCCAGCCGTCGACGGTGTCGCCGCCCCGGAGCGGCACCGGGTCGCGCGCGTAACGGATGAAGGGTGCATACGCGGAGCCCGCCTCGATCAGCTCGTTCGCGATCGGCTCGGGCGCCCCGTGGCGCAGGAACCACTTCGCGATCACGCGCGGCCACTCGGGGTTGCCCCAGACGTGAACGCACTGCGCGTAGTCCAGCTCGCCCTGGTACACGGTCGCGCCGGTGGCCGCGCGGGCCTGCGCGGAGCCGCCGACGTGGTCCGGGTGCATGTGCGTGACGACGATCCGTGCCACGGACACTTCTCGCGCCAGGGCCGCGAAGCGCTCGTCCGCGTCGGGCAACGCGAGCCCGGTGTCCACGAGCGTCCAGCCGTCCAGGCCTTCGAGGAGGTAGCAGTGGACGTGCTGCGGCCCGACCGGCATCGGCAGCGTGAAGCGGAGGACGCCCTCGGCGATCTCGTCGAGCACGAGCTCATTCAACCCGCCCAGGGCACGGGAACGTACGTTCGGTAGAATTGCTCCCGTGGGCGTCGAGTATCGCGAGGAGCCCTGCAAGGTCGCGCTGAACCGCGTGCGCGGGATGTCCTTCAAGTGGTCGCTGAACCCGTACATGGGCTGCGTCCACCGCTGCACCTTCTGCTACGTGCGGGCGTTCGAGCAGCGCGCCGACCGGCCCTTCGACGACCGGTACGGGACGTCGATCCGCGTCAAGGTGAACGTGGCGGAAGTCCTGGCCCGCGAGCTCGCTCGCCCTTCCTGGGAGCGCGAGTGGGTCGCGATCGGCGCGGCCACCGACCCCTACCAGCCGGCCGAGGGCCGCTACAAGCTGACCCGCGCCTGCATCAAGACGCTCGCCGAGGCCTCGAACCCGTTCTCGATTATCACGCGGGGTCCGATGATCGTCCGCGACCTCGACGTCCTCGTCGAAGCCGCGCGCCGCGCTCCTGTCTCCGTCACATTCTCGATTCCGACCGTCGACGAGGACGTCTGGCGCAAGACGGAGCCGTCGACCGCACACCCGCGCCAACGCCTTCGCGCGCTCGAGCAGCTCGTCGGCGCCGGGATCAAGGTGGGCGTCGGGATGGCGCCGATCCTGCCGGGCATCTCCGACCGGCCGGAGCAGCTGCGCGAGGTCGTCCGCGCCGCCCGCGAGGCGGGGGCCACCGGCGTCTGGGCGAACCTCCTCTTCCTGCGTCCGGGCACGCGCGAGCACTTCCTCCAGCACCTGGCCGAGGACTGGCCCGAGCTCGTGCCGCTCTACGACGAGCTCTACGCCGGCAGGGCGTACCTGCCCGCCCCCCACGCCAAGCCCTTGCGGGCGCAAGTGGCCTCCCTCGCACGCGAATTTGAGATCCGCGACCGCCGAATCGCCCCGATCACGCCCTCGGAGCCAGAGGAGCAACTGAGCCTGGCGGTCTAGCTGCCGGCTGGGTGCCGCCTTACAATCCGGAGGCCGCCCGTGGAAGCGTCCCCCTCGACGAACGATTCGCCCCAGCGCGAGATCACCTGCCTGATCGTGGACGACCACGAGGTCGTCCGGGAGGGTCTGCGGCTGTCGCTCTCGCGCGCCCCGCACATTCGAGTCATCGGCGAGGCCTCGGACGGCGCCAGCGCGGTCGCACTCGCGGAGCGGCGACGGCCGGACGTCGTGATCATGGACGTGCGAATGCCCGGTATGGACGGGCTGCAGGCGACGAAGATCCTGACGGAGAAGTTGCCCGACACGTCGGTGCTGATCTTCACCGCTTACAGCGAGCGCTCACTGCTCGGCCGGGGGCTCGAGTCGGGCGCGAAGGGATACATCCTGAAGGAGGCGCCGCACCAGACCTTGCTCCGCGCGATCGAGAAGGTCGCGGCGGGCGAGGGTTACGTCGATCCGGCACTGATGCCTGCGTTCCTCTCCGGCAAGGAGAAGGACGACATGCTCACCGGCCGCGAGCGCGAGATCCTGCAGCTGCTCGCGGACGAGATGTCGAACGCCGACGTCGCCTCGAAGCTCTTCATCAGCCAGGAGACCGTCAAGAGCCACGTGCGGCACATCCTGGCCAAGCTCGAGGCGGACACGCGCACCCACGCGGTAGCGATTGCCCTTCGCGAAGCGATCATCGACTAGGGCGGGGCTGCTCGTCGGCGCCGCCGTCCTCGCGACGGTCGCCGCCGTGCTGTACGCCGCGGGCGGAGTAACCGTGCTCAGCGCGCTGCGTCTGCTCGCCGCGATCGCTGCGGCGTGCCTGGTCGCGCTCTACCTGGTTCTCCAGGAGCGGGAGCGGCACGAGCGGATCGAGGAGGAGCTCGCCGGCCAGGCCTCGTTCCTGGAGTCGCTGATCGAGTCGATGCACGCGATCGCCGCGCGCGGCGGGCCGCACGAAGTGCTGGAACGTGCGCGGGCGGAGGCGGAGCGGCTCTTCGGCGCACGCGCGCGGCTGCTGGCGCCAGGAACGCAGCCCGACGGCGCGGGCAACGGACGCCAGGGGATCCTCGTTCCGCTGCGCGTGCGCGACGAGGAGATCGGCGGGCTCCACCTCCTGCGCGGGCGGGCGTTCGCGCGGGCGGACGTCGCGCGTGCCACGGTGCTCGCCGATTTCGCCGCGCGCGAGAGCGAGAACGCGCGCCTGCTCGAGGAGGCGAAGGTGCGCGAGGCCGAGCGTGCGCGGCTCACGGAGCAGCTGATCACGGCTGAGCAGGAGGAGCGGCGGCGGCTTGCGCTCTTCCTTCACGACGGCCCCGTGCAGTCGATGTCCGGGATGGCGTTGATGCTCGACTCCGTCAAGGACTCGGTGGCGCCGGACGCGCTGCCGGTGATGGAGAAGGCGCTGAAGCAGCATCGCGAGACGATCCGCGCGCTCCGCGATCTCTCGTTCAACCTCGAGCCGGTCGTGCTCCGCGACCAGGGCTTCGGCCCGGCCGTCCAGGCGCTGGCCGAGCAGCTCGGAATGGAGCACGAGTTCCAGATCGACGTCGCCGTCGAGCCGGCGGAGGCACTCGGAGAGAAGACCCAGGCGGCGCTCTACCAGATCATTCGCGACGCGCTGCACGCGTCGGTTCGGCGAGGTCCGCCCTCGCGCGTTTCGATCGTCGTTGCGGCGCGTTCCGACGGCAGAATCGAGACGACGATCGTCGACGACGCTCCCGGCGAGCGTCGGCGCGCGACCTTTGACGCGCTCGCGGAGCGCGCGCGCACCTTGAACGGACGCTTCGAGGTCGATCAGGGCGAGGACGGGGGGACGACCGTCCGCATCACGCTCCCGGGCTATGCAACCCAGGGGTAGCCACTAGGATTCCGCGCCGATGGGCTACCTGATCTTCGTCTGGTCGCCCGCCGGCTACGAGTTGCGCGAGCAGGACGGCGACCCGCCGCAGGTCGGCGACCAGGTCGAGGTCGACGGGCGCGCGCTGCTGATCACGAAGGTCGGCGCGTCGCCGCTTCCCGGCGACGACCGCGTCTGCGTGTACTCAAGCAGCTAGCGCGGATTCCGCCGCCACGAGCCCGAGCACGAGCGCCTGCGCGAGGCCGCTGGCATAACCGCCGCTCGCGATCCCCCCGACGTCGACTCCCGCGGCGAAGAGACCGGCGATCGGCGAGCCGTCCTCCCGCAGCACGCGGGCTTGCCCGTCGACACCGAGTCCGCCCATCGTGTGCGTGACGCCGACGCCGACGTGGACGCGCACCGCGCCGTCTTCCTCCACGACCGTCCCGCCGGCTGCGCGTGCCGCTTTGACCTGGGGATCGTCGCCGTTGTCCAGCACGAACCACGCGGTCCCGCCCGGCTGCTGCGCGATCGCCTGCGCGAGGTCGTTCTCGTGCCAGGCGGGCGGTCCGGGGAAGAACTCCTCGCCGCGCTCGTTGAGCACGCGCGCCCGGCCGCCGTAGAGCTGTGACAGCCCGACGTAGTCCTGCTCGCGGATCCGCGCGGGCGGTGCGGGCAGCGCCCGGCCGTAGAACTCGTCCAGATCGCCGGCGAGCGCAGCGCCCT
>DASYUZ010000020.1:0-4954 GCA_036000665.1 Gaiellaceae bacterium | reverse complement strand
GCACGCACGGACGTAATCGGATGATGGGCAACTCCCTCCTCGAGTGCACCGTCTTCGGCCGCCGCGCAGGCAGGGCCGCAGCGGAGAAAGCGAAGGCATGAGCATCGTCGAGACCGATCTGCAATCCGCCGTTGAAGACGCCGCGGCGCACCTCTACGTCTGGGCGCTCAAAGACATCCCGCAGGACCTGCGCGATGCGCTCGGCGCTGCGCGCGAGCGCGAGACGTCCGTGGCAGGGCGGCGCGTCCTCGAGACGATCTATCGCAACGTCCAGATCGCCGACGAGCAGAACAACCTCGTCTGCCAGGACACCGGAATCGCTGTCTACACGTGCCGCGTCGGCGAGCACTTCCCGCTGCACCCGGCGCGGATCTACGCGGCGCTGAAGGCGGGCACGGAGCGTGCGACGGTCGAGCATCCGCTGCGCTCGAACGCCGTGCACACGATCACGCGCGAGAACACGGGCCCGAACACCGGGTACCGGCTCCCGATCGTGCACTGGGAGTTCATCCCAGACTGGGACGGGCTCGACGTGAAGTGCGTGCCGAAGGGATCGGGCTCCGAGAACATGAGCTTCCTGAAGATGTGCGTCCCCGCCGACGGCGTGAAGGGCATCAAGCAGTTCGTGCTCGAGTCGATCGTCGGCGCCGGAGGTAAGCCGTGCCCGCCCGGGATCGTGGGCGTGGGGATCGGCGGCTCGGCCGACTACGCGATGTACCTTGCGAAGGAGGCGATCGCGCGCCCCGTCGGCACGCGCAACTCCGACCCGATCGTCGCCGAGCTCGAGGACGAGCTCTTCGAGCTGCTCAACGAGACGGGGATCGGACCGATGGGCCTCGGCGGCGACGTGACGGTGCTGCAGTGCCACATCGAGCACGCCGACACGCACATGACGCTCAACCCCGTCGCCGTCAACTACCAGTGCTGGGCGGCGCGCCGCGCAACGGCTCACGTTGCCGCCGACGGGACGATCGACTACGACCGCGAGGCCTAGTGGCTCCCCCGGCGACACACGGCGGCGCCTGGCCCGCGATCACGCTGCGCCAGGCCGCGTCCTCAGTCGCGCCCGGGCTATCTAGCCCGAGCGCTCCCTGCGTCCTTTCCTGGCTTGGTGCTCGCGACCCAGGCATCCACCTATGTCACCGGGGGAGCCACTAATGACTGTCCACGAGGTCACATTCCCGATCACCGACCCGCAGGAGATCCTCAAGCTCCGCGCCGGGGACGAGGTCGTCGTGCAGGGCCACATCATCGGCCTCCGCGACCGCACGCAGATGCGGATCTTCGACGAGGGCATCGAGCCGCCGATGGACCTGAGCGGCGCGTTCCTGCTTCACACCGCGCCGGGCGTGCGAAAGCTCGGCCCGGGCCGCTACGAGAAGGTCTGCATCGGCACCACGACGAGCGCGCGCATGGTGCGCTTCACCGAGCCGCTCGGCGCGCAGTACGGCGTGCGCGCGATCTGTGGCAAGGGCGGCTTCCCGGACGAGGCGATCGAGCCGATGCGCAAGCACGGGATGGTCTACTTCGCGATCGTCGGCGGCGCAGCCGCGCTCGAGACCACGCAGATCGAGGAGATCGAGGAGGTCGCGTGGGAGGAGCTGATGCCGGAGTGCCTCTGGAAGTTCCGCGTGCGCGATTTCGGGCCGCTGACCGTCGGGATCGACGCGCACGGCAACTCGCTCTACCACGACGTGCAGGCCGCCGCCGAGGAAAAGCTGAAGGAGCTCTATGCTCGGCTTTGAGCCGCGCACCGGCGGGCTGACGCACGTGCTCGACAAGGGCCTGGGGAGGCGCGCTTGGGAGGACGTGCTCGAGACGAGCGGCGCATACATCGACGTCGTCAAGCTCGGTTGGGGGACGGCGTACGTGACGCGAAACCTGCGTGCGAAGCTCGACGTGCTCCGCGAGAAACCCGTCGTGATCGGCGGCACGTTCTTCGAGGTCGTCTACCTGCGGGAGAAGATCGACGAGTACAAGCAGTGGTTGTACGACCTAGGCCTCACGCACGTCGAGATCTCCGACGGCACTGTCGAGATCCCGCGCGACCGAAAGCTCGAGCTGATCGCGGACTTCGCGCGCGACTTCACCGTGCTCTCCGAGGTTGGGTCGAAGGACTCGTCCGTCGAGTTCGAGCCGGAGGAGTGGACGCGCTGGCTGCGCGAAGAGCTCGACGCCGGCGCCTGGAAGGTCATCATCGAGGCGCGCGAGGGCGGCAGCGCCGGGATCTTCACGAAGGCCGGTGAGATGCGGACCGACCTCGTCGACGAGATCGCGCACGCGGTGCCGCTCGAGGACGTCATCTTCGAGGCGCCCACGAAAGCGTCGCAGGCCTGGTTCATCAAGGCGTACGGCCCCGAAGTCAACCTCGGCAACATCCCGCCGGACGAGGTGATCCCGCTCGAGACGCTCCGCCTCGGGTTGCGCGGGGACACGCTGAAGGAGGTGCTGTTTGGCGACCGCGCCCGCGCTACCTGAGCTCGACTTCGAGGCGATGAGCGCGGAAGAGCTGCTCGTGTGGGCGTACGAGCGGTTCGGCAGCGGGCTCTGCCTGACCTGCTCGTGGCAGCGCCAGAGCTCCGCGCTCGTGCACATGGTTTCCGAGCTCGGACTGGACGTGGACGTCGTCGAGCTCGACACGCAGGTGCTGTTTCCGGAGACGTACGCGACGCGCGACCGGCTCGTCGAGCGCTACGCGTTGGAGCCGAAGTCCTTCCGGCCGATCGACGCGATCGACCGTCTCTGGGAGAGCGATCCCGACCGCTGCTGCGGGATCCGCAAGGTCGAGCCGCTCGAGCGCGCGCTTCGCGGCTACGACGCCTGGATCACGGGCATCCGCCGCGAGCAGTCGCGCACGCGCGCGGACGCGCAGAAGGTCGAGTGGTCGGAGCGCTACGGCGTCTGGAAGGTCCAGCCGCTCGTCGACTGGGACGCGAAGCGCGTCCAGGCTTACATCCACGTCAACGAGATCCCGTACAACCCGCTGCACGATCGCGGCTACCCGTCGATCGGGTGCGTGCCGTGCACGCGCGCGGTCACGGCGGGCGAGGACGAGCGCGCCGGCCGCTGGAGCGGCTCCGGGAAGCTCGAGTGCGGCATCCACGTCAATGCGCCACTGATCAAGGAGTCGAATGACTGAGCACATCTATGCGCATGCGCACCCGGAGTCGGCCAACCGGCGCGAAGGCGGGTTCACGCTCTGGTTCACGGGGCTCTCCGGCGCCGGCAAGTCCACGATCGCGCACCTCGTCGGCCCGGAGCTCGAGCGGCGTGGCCACGTCGTCGAGTACCTCGACGGTGACACGGTGCGCACGCACCTCTCGAAGGGGCTCGGGTTCTCGAAAGAGGACCGCGACACGAACATCGAGCGGATCGGCTGGGTCGCCTCGCGGCTGACTCGGCTGGGCGGCACTGTGATCGCGGCCGCGATCTCACCCTACGAGGAGACGCGGCGAAAGGCACGCGCGATGGTCGAGGAGTGGGGCTCGTTCGTCGAGGTGCACGTGAAGGCGTCGGTCGAGGAGTGCGCGCGGCGTGACGTGAAAGGCCTCTACGAGAAGGCGTTCGCCGGCGAGCTCAAGGGCTTCACCGGCGTCGACGATCCGTACGAGGAGCCGTCGCGGCCCGAGCTCGTGATCGACACCGAGGAGCACGACGCCGAGGAGTCGGCGCGGCTGATCGTCGACATGCTCGAGGAGCGCGGGCTCGTCGCGACGGAGGTGGCAGCGTGACTGCCGTCGCAACGGACCGGTTGATCCGTCCGCACGGCGGCGAGCTCGTCGACCGAACGGGGGAGCGGCCGGATGATCTGGACTCGCTCGAAGTCGTCACGCTGACCTCGCGGGAGGTCTCCGACCTCGACCTGCTCGCCTCCGGCGCGCTCTCGCCGCTCGACGGCTTCATGGGACAGGAGGACTACGAGTCCGTCCTCGAGGACATGCGGCTCGCGAACGGGCTTCCCTGGGCGCTTCCCGTGTGCCTCGCCGTTGACGAGGCGCCGAAGCGGGACCGTGTGGCCTTGGCCGACAAAGCCGGGCGCAACCTCGCCGTACTCGAAGTGATGGCTGTCTACACCTACATCAAGGAGACTGAAGCGCAACAAGCGTTTCGAACGACTGACGAGACACACCCGGGAGTTGCGCGGCTGTATGCACAGAAGAATCGCTACCTGTCCGGTCGGGTCACGGTGTTCGAGCGGCCGGAGCCGCCCTTCGCGGAGCTCGCCTTGGACCCCAGCGAGACCCGTGCGGCCTTCGCGGAGCGCGGCTGGAAGCGCGTCGTCGGGTTCCAGACCCGGAACCCGATCCACCGCGCCCACGAGTACCTGACGAAGGTCGCGCTCGAGACCGTCGATGGGCTCTTGATCCACCCGCTGGTCGGCGACACGAAGGGCGACGACGTGCCGGCGGACGTGCGCGTCGAGTGCTACCGAGCGTTGATCGACGGCTACTACCCCGAGGAGCGCGTGCTGCTGTCCGCCTTCCCGGCCGCGATGCGCTACGCAGGCCCGCGCGAAGCGATCTGGCACGCGATCTGCCGCAAGAACTACGGCTGCTCGCATTTCATCGTCGGCCGCGACCACGCCGGTGTCGGTGACTACTACGGCACCTACGACGCGCAGCTGATCTTCGACGAGTTCGAGCCGCACGAGCTCGACATCGAGCCGATGTTCTTCGAGCACTCGTTCTGGTGCAAAGCGTGTGGGTCGATGGCGAGCGCGAAGACGTGCCCGCACGCCGGCGATCAGCACGTGTTCCTCTCCGGAACGAAGGTGCGCGAGCTGCTGGCGGCCGGAGAGGTTCCACCCGGGGAGTTCACGCGCCCAGCCGTCGCCGAGGTCCTGATCGAGGCGTATCGGACGTGAGCGCACGCGCCGCCCACCCGTACCGCGACACGGACGTGATCGACTCGCGCGCGCCGCGGTTCAACCAGGCCGTCATCGGGACACTCTCGA
>DASYUZ010000019.1:0-27216 GCA_036000665.1 Gaiellaceae bacterium | reverse complement strand
CCCCTGCTCTCCCAGTGCTCCCGAGCTCCACCCCGAGACCGAGCAGGAGGCCATTCGCGGAAACGGCCGGACTCGTCGTCAGGAAGAGCACGACCCCGTCGTCTGGAGCAGGAATGTTCTCCACAACGTCGCCGAAGTAATTCCGAACGGTGCCCAAAGATGCACCGCCCGCGACCTCGTCGCCCGCGCCCACGTCGGCCTGCCACCAGCCTTCCTCGGTCGAGCGCAGCCAGACGAAGCGGCCGACGCTCCGCATGTGCGGCAGCGGAGGCGTCACGTTGCCCGGCAGCATCCCAAGGTGCCGGAGCGCATTGCCGACCCCCTCGACGTGCGTGCGCACCGCATCCTCCTCCAAGAGACCGCGGCCGCCTGCCTCCGCGATCACGGCCGGGACTCCAGCGGCCGCCGCCGCGCTCGCCGTCGTCCCGCTGACCGGTGACTCGGAGCGCGACGACCGAACGACGTATGGCAGACCGAATGCGATCGCGAGGTCTCGCGCCTGCTCCTCCACAGACGACTCGTCGTAGAGCGCGAACGGCTCGAGCGCCTCCACCATGTCGCCGCCGTGGAGGTCGAGCAGATAGTCGCTCGGCGCGATCAGCTCCTCGAAGACGAAATGCGCGAGCACCTCACTGAACGTCCCGTCGAGCGAGCCCGGAAAGCAGCGGTTCAGATTCTTCCGGTCCTGCGGCATCACGAAGAGCGTCCGGGCACGGAAGGACGGCAAGCTCACGATCGGCACGGCCGTGATCCGTCCGGAAAGCGCGTGCGTGTCGAGCGCGTTCATGAAGCGCACGATCGCCGCGATCGAGGAGTACTCACCGCCGTGGATGCCGGCGAGGAGGCACAAATGCGGTCCTTCGGTCGCGCCGACAGCCGCGAAACAGGGAAGCTCGAGGCCGGCGAGCACGTCGTGGTCGAAGCGGATCAGGCGACGCTCGATCATCCGGCAGCGACCTCGGGGGCGTGCGGCGCCGGCTTCGCGGTCCACGCGAAGTGGCAGGCGGCAGCGTGCGCGGCCAAGCCGGGACCCGCCTCGAGCGGCGGATCGACGTCTGCGCAGAGGGGGCGCTGCGCGATCGGGCAGCGCGGATGGAAGCGACAACCGCGCGGCAGGCGGATCGGGCTCGGCGGGTCGCCAAAGAGCGCCGGAGCCTGCGAGGCTCGTCCCGCAACGAGCTTCGGCACGGCGCGAATCAGACCGTGCGTGTACGGATGCCGCGCATCGACGAACAACTCGTCCGTCGGCGCCGTTTCGACGATCCGGCCGAGATACATCACGGCGACCCTGTCGCAGACATGCCGAACGACGGCGAGGTTGTGGGCGATCAGAAGGAGCGTTAGCCCGAGCTTCGCTTGGAGCTCCTCGAGCAGGTTCAGCACCGTCGCCTGCACCGACACGTCCAGCGCCGAGACGGGCTCGTCTGCAACGAGCAACTCCGGCTCGAGCGCAAGAGCGCGTGCGATGCTGACGCGCTGACGCTGGCCGCCCGAGAATTGCCGCGGGTAGGCGTCGAGAGCACGCGGGCCGAGGCCGACGAGGTCGAGCAGCTCGCGGCAGCGCGCTTCGATCTGCGTCTTCGGGACCAGCGAGTGTGCGCGGAGGAGCTCGCTCAGTGTTTGCCGGACGGTCAGCCGCGGATTCAGCGACGAGTACGGATCCTGAAACACCATCTGAATGCGGCGGCGGGTCGCGCGGTCCCGCTCCGCCTGCAAGGTCGCTCCCTCGTAGCGGACCTCGCCGGCGGTGGGAACGTAGAGACCGACGATGCAGCGGGCAAGCGTCGACTTGCCGCACCCAGACTCGCCGACGAGCCCGAGCGCTTCGCCGCGCGCGAGCTCGAGATCGACGCCGTCGACCGCGCGCAACACGGCCTGCGGCTTCCGCCGCAGCCGCTGCACGACGCCGCGCCGCAGCGTGAACTGCATGGACAGGCCGCGCACCTCGAGCAGCGGCTCAGCCACCGGCGAGCACCGGCTCTCTGCGCACGTCCGCGGCGGCGGCGTCGGGATGTATGCACGCGGTCGCACGTTCCGGGCCGAGCGGGCGGAGCGGGAACGCGCCCGCAACGCAGTCAGGCTGAACGAATGGACACCGCGGGTGGAAGCGGCAGCCGGACGGGGGGTCGGCGAGATCCGGCGGCGAGCCGGGAATCGCCGTCAGTTGGTGCCGAACGTTGTCGACGTCCGGAACCGAGCGCAGCAGGCTCAGCGTGTAGGGGTGCCTCGGCTCGCGAAAGACCTGCTCCACGGGGCCAGTCTCGACGACCTGCCCGGCGTACATCACGGCGACGCGCTGGCAGGTCTGCGCGATCACCGCGAGGTCGTGCGACACGAAGACGATGCTCACGTCCAGTCGCTCGCGCAGCGACAAGAGCAGCTTGAGGATCTGATCCTGGATCGTGACGTCGAGCGCCGTCGTCGGCTCGTCGCAGAGAATCAGCTTCGGCTCCATCGAGAGCGCGATCGCGATCATCGCGCGCTGCCGCAAACCGCCCGACAGCTCGTGGGGATATGCCTCCGCCCGCTCCGCGGGGTCGGGAATGCCGACCAGTCGCATCAGCTCGAGCGCTCGCTCGCGCGCGCGGCGGCGGCCGTAGCCGAGGCGGACGAGAGGCCCCTCGCCGATCTGCTCGCCGATGCGCATCACCGGGTTCAGCGCCGTCATCGGCTCCTGGAAGATCATCGAGATCGAGCGTCCCCGGACCGCGCGCAGCTGCTCGGGGCTCGCGGTCGCGAGGTCCATCCCCTCGAACACGATCGTCCCGCCGGCAAGCCGGGCGGAGCGGGGAAGCAGGCCGACGAGCGCACGCAGCGCCATCGTCTTGCCCGAGCCCGACTCGCCGACGACCCCGAGCGCCTCGCCCGCGCGGATGTCGAACGACGCCCCGTCGACCGCGCGGACCGCCGGCGGTCCCGGGAACTCGACGCGCAGGTCCCTGACGTCGAGGAGCGTCTCGCTCATTCCGGCCGCAGCAGGTCGGCCAGACCGTCGGCAAGCAGCGAGAGCCCCAACGCCGTGATCACGACGGCGATGCCGGGAATCGTCGACAGCTCCCACTGCGTGGTCAGGTACGTCTGGCCGTCGGCGATCATCTTGCCCCAGTCGGGTGTCGGGGGTTGGACGCCGAGGCCGAGGTAGCCGAGGGTGACGATCGCGAGGATGTCGAGAACGATGTCGGACATCGCGAAGACGATCGCCTGCGTGATCACGTTCGGTAGCAGGTGACGTCCGATGATCCGCGTGTCGGATAACCCTCCCGCGCGCGCGGCGAGTACATAGTCGCGCCGTTTCGCGACCAGTACCTCGCCGCGGACAATGCGCATGTACGAGACCCAGCCGACAATCGTGATCGCGATGTAGATGTTGCGCGTCCCCGAACCGAGCGCGAACACGAGCGCGATGATCAACACGTAGAAGGGGAAGGCGACGACCACGCTGACGAACCAGTTCGCAACCGTGTCCATCCAGCCACCGAAATACCCGGCGAGCAAGCCGATCGTCGTCCCGATCACGAAGGGGAACAGCACCGCGAGGAACGCGACGCGGAGATCGGTGCGCGCTCCGAACAGGAGTCGCGCCCAGACGTCGCGGCCGAGTTCATCGGTCCCGAGCGGGTGGTCCCACGAAGGGCTCTGGAGAATCTGCGAGAGATCCTGCTGAATCGGGTCGTGCCAGCTGGCAACCGGCGCGAGCACCGCCAGCAGCACGATCGAACCGAGGATCGAAACGCCGGCGACGAACGAGGGCGTCCGGTACCAGCGGCGGCGAAAGCCGCGGCGATGCTCGATCACCACCGCTTCGGCGAAGGTCTCGGCTGCGGCGCCCATCAGTCGAACCGGACCCTCGGATCGAGCAGCGCGTGCACGACGTCGGTGAGGAGATAGACGAGCACAACCATCACCGCGAACACGAGCGTGACGGCCTGCACGACTGGGAAGTCACGCTGGAAGATCGAGTTGATCATCAGTTGACCGATCCCGGGCAGCGCGAACACCTGCTCGACGACGAGCGTGCCGCCCACGAGGAAGCCGATGTTGACCCCGAGCACGGAAACGGTCGAGATCACCGCGTTCCGCAGCGCGTGGCGCACGAGCACGCGCCGCTCCGGCAGCCCCTTCGAGCGCGCCGTCGTGACGTAGTCCGACTCCAGCACCTCGAGCAGGCTCGCCCGAAGGCTTCGGACGAGGATCGGCGTGATTCCGAGCGCGACGGTCAGCGCCGGCAGGAACATCGAGTGGAGGTGCCCGACGAACCCGCTCCCATACCCGCCCACCGGGAACGCGCGCCCGAGGTGCAGCCCAAAAACGAGCAGGAGCATGATCCCGACCCAGAACTGCGGGAAGCCCAGGCCGACGAGCGGCACCGCGCGCACGACGTGGTCCGCCGCGCGGTCGCGCTTCGTCGCAGCGAGCGCGGCGAGCGGCACCGAGATCAGCACAGCGAGGATCGTCGCCAAGCCGATCAACCAGAGCGTCGGCGGCAGGCGCTCGAGCACGAGGCGGCCGGCCGGGACGCTGTAGTTGAGCGACGAGCCGAGATCGCCACGCGCGATCCGCGCGAGGAATCGCCAGTACTGAACAGGCAGGGGCTCGTCAAGCCCCCACTGACGATGGAGCAGCGCGACGTTCTGCGGCGTCGCGTGATTCCCCAGCATCGTGCGGGCCGGGTCGCCCGGTACGAGATGGATCAGGAAGAAGACGAGGATCGTCACGCCGAACGCGATCGGCACCAGCTGCAGCAGCCGACGCGCGACGTAGCCCGTCAGGCTCACGTCTCCACCCCCAGTGTCATCGAAGCGCTACGAGAGCCAGACGTCCTCGAGGTGGTAGTTGCCGAGCGGCTGGACGTAGAAACCATGGAGCTTGTCCGTATACGCCCAGCGGAACGGCGAGTAGTACAGGTACACCATGTTCGCGTCGGCGGCAGCCAGGCGCTGGATGCGCGAGTAGAGCGCCGCGCGCTTCGCCGTGTTCGTCTCGCGCTGCGCCTGGTGTGAGAGCTTCGTCACCGTCGGGTTGCTGTAGAAGGTGAAGAACGAGGACGCCCCTCCCTTCGGATCGACCGCGAACGTGACGAGCTCGTCCGGGTCGGCGATGTCCATCGTCCAGTAGCTGAACCCCATCTGGTACTTGCCCTCCTGGATGGTCTGGAACTCGGTGCTGGTGTCCTGCTGCTTGAACTCGACGGTGATGCCGAGCTGCTTGAGCTGCTGCTGGAGGATCTGCCCGATCGTGTTCTCGACCTGTGCCCCTGCGCCGACGAGCAGCTGGACCTTGAAGCCACCTGGGAACTTCGACTTCTTCATCTCGGCCTTCGCCTGCGCCATGTTGAACTGCAGGCCCGGCGTGTTCTTGTCGTAGAACGGGACCTGCGGCGGCAGGAACGAGTTTGCCGGCGAGCCGTAGCCGAACAGCACCGACTTGACAATCGACTTGCGGTCGATCGCCTGCGAAATCGCCCGCCGCACGTGCACGTCCTTCAGCGGCGCGTACTTCTCGTTCAGCAGGAGGTAATCGGTTCGCGTCGAGGAGAAGAGCGTCATCTTGATCCCCGCCGCCTGCTTCAGCTTGCGGATCGAGTTGAAGGGCGGAAACTCGTCGACTTGAATCTGGCCGCCGCGGAGCTGCAGCTCACGCGTGTTCTCGTCGCTGACGAACGTCCACGTGACGCGGTCGAGATAGGGCTTCCCCTTCTGCCAGTAAAACGGGTTGCGCTTGAGCGTCACCGAATGGCCCACGGTCCGCTTGTCCCACATGAACGGCCCGGTGCCGATCGGGTGCTTGTAGAACTGCGCTCGCGACTGGCCCGCGAACTTGTTCGGAACGATCCCGTTCGCGAACAGCGCAATGTCGGCGAGGAAGGGCGCCCACGAATACTTCAGATGGAAGACCACGGTGCTCGGATTGGGTGCGTCGATGCTCTTGATCGCGACGTCGAGGTAACCCCAGCCCTTGCTCTGCTTGCGCGCGTCGTCGATCGAGAACTTCACGTCGGCGGAGGTCATCGCCTTACCGTTCGAGAACTTCACCCCAGGACGCAGCTTGAACGTGTACGTCTTGCCGTCGGCGGACTTCGTGTAGCTCGTGGCAAGCCACGGCTTGAGCGTCTTGCCGTCGTTCTTCGCTGCGTAGAGCGACTCGTTGATCTGTTCCGTGATCCAGATCGACTCGTTCTGGAAGACGGTCGTCTTGTCGAAGGACTGCGAGTCCTCGATGCGCGCGATCGTGATCTGGCCACCGCGTTTGGGGGTCGTGGCGGTCGTCTCTCGACCGCCCGGCGCGGCGGCCGCCCCCAGTGCCGCGATCACGCTTGCCGTAACGAGGAACGCGAAAACTCTGCGACGAGTGTGCACGGTGTCTCCTTCGGCGGAAGTGACTCCGACTATCCCACGGCCGAGGCCGCTTCGTCCAGGAGGTCAGGCACGCCAGCCGTTTTCGAGCACGTCGCGCACTTCCTCGACGCCCGCCCGCCACACGCGGAGCACGTCCTCGTCGGGCCGCTCGTAGAGTCCGCCGAGCGAGCCGTCGCCGAGCAGCCCGCGCACGTCGGCCGGATCGGACTGCCGCATCGTCGCGATGTCCGTCATCGCCTTGCGCTCCTGGGGAAGGGTCACGCCTTCCAGGCGCGTCCAGGGGAAGTTCTCCAGCCAGGAGGCGTGGCTCGCCTCCGGGTCGATCGACTGGACGACGTCCCACGTGCGCGGCGCGTTCCACCAGTTGTGCCAGATGACCTGCGCGTCCGGATGCGCGCGTTCCCAGTCGGCCGCGGCCGCACCGCCCGGCTCGTTGCCGCCGTGGCCGTTCACCAGCAGGAAGCGGCGGAACCCCTGCCCGTAGAGCGAGTCGAGGACGTCGCGGACGACTGCCTGATACGTCTCGACCCGCAGCGTCGGGCTGCCTGGATACGCGGCGAAGTACGGCGTGATTCCGTACGGCAGCGAGGGCAGCACCGGCACGCCGAGCGGCTCCGCAGCCTCGACCGCGACGCGCTCGGAGAGGATCGTGTCGACGCCGAGCGAGAGGTACGCGTGCTGCTCGACCGAGCCGAGCGGCAGGACGATCCGGTCGTCGGCACGCAGGTATTCCTCGAGCTGCATCCAGTTGCGGTCCAGTACTCTCATGCGCTGACCCGCTCGTAGACACTCGCGGCCGACAGCAGCAGCTCATCCTTGCCGAACGCGGCGGCCAGCTGCAGCCCGGCGGGCAGATTCCCCTCGACGACTCCACACGGAAGGGAAATCGCCGGAATGCCCGCGAGGTTGTACGGCGCGGTGTAGCGGGCCTCGACGTCGCCTTGCGGCGTGCCGACCGGCGGATCCTCCGTCGGGGCCGCATAGGCGGCGGTCGGCCCGACGAGGATGTCGACCTGTTCGAAGGCGGACGCGAATGCGCTCGCCACTCGTTCTTTGTCGGCGAGCGCGGCGCGATAGGCGTCTTCGCCAACTTCCGACGCCAGCTCGAGCAGCGCGCGCGTCCCGGGTCCGTAGCCGTCGCCTTCGCGCTCGAAGAGCCGTCCGTGCACTTCCCATGCTTCCCGGAGCACGATCGCGCCGAATGCGTCGTCGACGAGGTCCAGCTCGGCCACGTCCAGGTCGACCAGCTCGAACCCCGCATCGGCGAGCCGCGCGATCGCCTCCTCCACGCGCGCGCACACCGCCGGCACGAGGTCGGGATCGTCGACCTGCCGCCGGAGCACGCCGAGGCGAAGCCTGTCGACCGGTCGCAGCGTGTAGCGCGTCGCGGTGAGCACACCGAGCAGCGCCGCCGTCTGGGCAACCGTCCGCGTGAGCGTGCCGACGTGGTCGAGCGTCGGCGAGAGCGGGAACACGCCGGCGGTCGGGACGAGGCCGAACGTGGGCTTCAGCCCGACGATCCCGCAGTAGCTCGCCGGGATGCGGATCGAGCCGCCCGTATCGGTGCCAAGCGCGTAGTCGCACACACCTGCCGCGACGAGCGCAGCGGAGCCGCTGCTCGAGCCGCCGGAGGTGCGCGTCTCGTCGCGCGGGTTGTACGTCATCCCGTACGCGGGATTGACACTCCCCGCCGCATATTCGAGCAGGTTCGTCTTGCAGAGCAGCTCCGCGCCCGCGTCTCGGAGGCGTGCAACGACCGGTGCGTCCTGCTCGGCCGGCGGCGGGACGCCGACCGTGGATGCGTTCGTCGTCACAATGCCACGCACGTCGATGTTGTCCTTCACGGCGACCGGCGCGCCGTGCAGCGGACCGTTGACGGCCCGGTCAGACGGGGGCAGGACGGTGATGACGGCGTTCAGCCGCGGCGCGCGCTCCTCGAGGCGGGCGTACGCAGCCAGCAGCTCGAGGTTCGCCACCTCGCAGACGCGGCGCCCCTCTTCGATCTGGTGAATGAGCTCGAGCGTCCGGCGCAGCAGCCGCCCGTCGAGCTCCTCGAGGATTGCCGTCTCCGCCTTCCGCTTTCGGACCGCGAGGTCCCGGTAGATGCCGGAGTGCGTCTTCGCCGAGCGCCGGTTGAACTCGACGAGCCGGTCGATCGACCCGTCGAGGTCGGCGGGGTCGAAGCCGTCGAACTCCTCCGTCGCAACGGGCGCGACGTCGAGCACCTCTTGCGCGAGTCGAACGAACAACGGCCGGTAGCGCGGCTCGGCGAGCGCATCCGCGATCGAGAGGTCTGAGACCGCCGTGGCGAAGAGCATCGCCGCGTATGCCTCCTTCGCCCAGAGGTAGCCGAGGATGTTGTCGGTCCACTCCGCATGAGGAAGGTCGCGCACGAGCTGATCGGTCCGTTCGCTCCTCCGGCCATCGAGCTCCCCGACGTAGAGCGCGCCTCGGCCGGCGAAGAAGATCCGGCCCGGCCCGAGGTAGTCCGCGCCGAAGTTGACGAACGCGCCGACCGTCCGGTCTGCGCCGATTGCGGTGGCGATCGCCGGCTCGTTGATTCCGTTCTGGAGCGAGACCACGTAGCCGTCCGGCGCCAGACGCGGCTCGATCGCAGCGAGAGCGTCGCGCGTGTGCTGCGCCTTCACTGCCAGGAGCACCGCGCCGAGATCGTTCGGCAGCTGATCCGGCGCGACCGCCGGCAGCCGAATCGTGAACTGCTCGACCGGTCCTTCGACGGTGAGACCATGCTCGTTGACGGCGGCGACGTGCTGAGGATCTGCGTCGCAGACCAACACGTCGTGGCCGTCTCGCGCGAGCTGAGCGCCGATCGTCCCCCCGATCGCCCCCGCTCCGACGACGACGTACTTCATCGATCGACCCTATCGCCGCCCGTGCGGGCAGTCGGCGGATCCGCGATCCCCTCGTCGCCCGAGAGAAGACGCACTATCTCGGCTTCTACTCAATGTGGCGGCGCGTCTCGGCGTTGTTCCCGTCACTCTCGCGTGCCGGTATCGCACGGCTCACTCTCGGCACCGGGTTTGGCGCCCTGCCCCCAAGAGCCCGCGGGGATGCTCGCGCGTTCGCCTCCTCGCCGCGCGAACTGCGAAGTGATCGGCTCGAGTTCCTGATGCTGCCGAGGGTCTTCGACCAAGCGAAGGCGCTAAAGAGTCTCGACGGGAAGCTGCTTGCCGTGCTGACGGCTGATCTCGGCACGCAGGGTGGCTGGTTCGCCGCCCAGGCCAAGCTCGCGCAACTGTCCAGGAACAGCGTCCATCGGACAACGCACGACGCCACACAACCGCCCTGCTCGAAGATCAGCGGTTCGCGGCGACCACCAGTCGAGCTATCGCCGACGTTGTTCGAGCCGTCCGATCAGCTCGGCGTTGAGGCGAGCGATTCGGCCGTCGATCTGGGCCAGTTCCAGACCGGTGCGCCGGGGAGTCGGGAGGCGCGATCATATGCTTCGCCGAACGTGCCCGAAATGCGCCTGTACGACCTCCGCGTCACCGTCGAGCGGATCGAAGGCCGCTCCGTTTGCGGGCTCGAAGTCGGCGATTACTTCGAGGTGACGGAGTCGTGTCGGATTCGGATTCCCGAAGGCCGCCACTTCTGCATGTACGCGCTGCAGTCGGTGTTGCCGTTCCTCGCCGCGAAGCAACGGCGGCTGCCCGAGTCGGACTGGCTCGAGCAGGACTCGCACGTGATGTGCCCCGATCCCGAGGAGCGGGTCGTCATGAGGATCGAACGCATCGGCGAGCGCACGCTCCGTAGCGAAGATCTGACGTGAGCCACGAGCGCGAGCTCGGGCTCGGGCTGCAGACGGACAAGCCACTGGGAGCGTACGGCCGGTTGGCAAAGGCCGCCGAGGACGCTGGGTTCGACGTCGTCACGACGTTCAACGACCTCTGGTTCCAGCCCGCGTTGCCTGCACTGCTCGAAATCGCGCGAGCGACTCGGCGCGTGCGGGTGGGGCCGTCGTGTCTCAATCCGTTCACGCTTCACCCCGTCGAGATCGCGGGGCAGATCGCGATGCTCGATGCGGCGAGCGACGGACGTGCCTTCCTCGGTCTCGCGCGCGGCGCCTGGCTGGAGGGCCTGGGCGTCGATCAGTCGGACCCGGTCACCGCGATTCGTGAAGCATGGAAGATCGTTACCAGTCTCCTGGCAGGCGACGAATCGGCGTTCGCCGGCGAACGGTTCTCGCTGCCGCAAGGCGGCCGCCTTCGATACGAGCGCCGCCGGCCGAGCGTTCCGTTGCTCATCGGCACGTGGTCGCCGAAGCTGGCGGCCTTCGCGGGGGAAGCGGCGCAGGAGGTGAAAATCGGCGGCAGCGCGAATCCCGACCTCGTGCCGGTGATGAGAGAACGCATCGGGAACGACGACGTGCGCATTGTGCTCGGGGCGGTCACCGTCGTCGACGCAGACGGCGAGCGTGCCCGCGCGCTCGCACGCCGCAATGTTGCGATGTATCTCGCCGTCGTCGCCGAGCTCGATCCGACGATTTCCCTCGATCTGGAGCTGCTCTCGCGCGTGCGAACGCTCGTCGCCGCGGGCGACGACGAAGGCGCAGGTGCGGAGATCCCGGACGACGTCCTGGCCCGGTTCGCTTTTGCGGGAACGCCGGAAGACGTCGTCGAGCACGCCGAAGCCGTCTTCGATGCGGGGGCGGGGCGCATCGACTTCGGAACGCCTCACGGCTTCGAGCTGCTCTGCACGCAGGTCCTGCCTCGTCTGCGCTAGACGACGCTCGGCTCAGGCACCAGTCGACCCTCGGCGAAACGTGCCGCGTCGAACACGTCGAGGGCCGGATCGCTTCCGGCGCCGAGCACCGACTCCGCGACGATCCGCCCGACCGCCGGCGCCTGCATGAAGCCGCGGCCGCTGAACCCCGCTGCAACCCAGACGCGCTCGCGGACTCGCCCGAGAATCGGCTGGTGATCCGGCGTCACGTCGTAGAGGCCCTCCACGAGCGTCGGCAGTGCGACGTAGACGAGCCGCGGAAGCAGGTCCTCGAAACCGGAGCGCACGTTTGCGCGCGAGCCTGCACGTAGGTCGCTCGCAAGCAGACGACCGTCGGCGAGCTGTTTTGCCGCCAGGCCTTTCTCAGCCGACACGACGAGCGGCTCGAGCAGGCGTTCCGGGATAGGATCGCTGAAGAAGAGCGAGCGCGCTTCGGCGCGAATTGGCAGCTCCGGAAGCAGGCGCGGCGTGTCGACGCCCGCTGCGACGACGACGGCGTCCGCCTCCAGGTCGTCGACGTCGGACACCTCTGCGAGCTCGACGTCGAACAGCGCGCCGAACGCTTCGACGATCGTCTGCGGCCGGTCGAAGTACCCGTCCTCGTCACACCACGCGCCGCCGGCAACGGTCGTGGGATCGAGTTCCGGTACGAGCTCGGTGGCCTCGGCCGGAGAGACGATCCGCGACGGCACGCCGAGAGTGTTCTGCAGCGCGACGTTGGCCTGCAGCCTCTCGAGCGCTCGCTCGGAATGCGCGAGGAAGAGGTAGCCGCACCTGCGGAAGCCGGGAGCGACACGCATCTGCAGTCGCTCGACGGCGTCGGCGTAGAACCGCAGCGACTCCTGCGTGAGCAGGCAGTTCGTCCGCGTGCCCCATTGCTGTCGAACGCCGCCAGGCTGCACGCCTGACGCCCCGGCGCCGACGCCGGCGCGATCGACGACGGTGACGGACGCCCCGCGTTCCCGGAGGTGGAACGCGATCGAGAGCCCGACGACGCCGGCACCGATGACGACGACGTCAGGCCTCGCGCTCATGCGTCGCGAGCTTAGACTCGCCCCTCGTGTTCGACTACGTCGAGCGGCAGAGACGGCTGGCCGAGAGGATGGAAGCGGAGGGCGTCGACGTCCTCTTCCTCGCGCCGTCGGCCGACCTCGAGTACTTGACGGGCGTCGAACGCCAGATTCCGCACTTCGGTGAAGTGTCCTACCCCAGCGGCTGGGTCACGGGCGCGTTCTTCGTCCCGCGCTCGGAGCCGGTCTTCGTCTTCCCGCGCATGTTCGTCGCGTTCGACCTCAAGGAGCAGCCTCGGGGCGAGCTCGTCGTCGTGAACGAGACCGACGACGGTCTCGCGATCTTCGAGCGCGTGGCGAGGGGACTCGGCTCGGGCTGGACCGTTGCGGTCGGTGACCGGGTCTGGGCCGAGACGACGCTCAACCTCGCCCGGATCTTCGGCGCGGAGCGGCTCCGCACGGGGTCGGCGCTGGTGAACGAGCTCCGGCGCTTGAAGACAACCGAGGAGCTCGAGGCGATGCAGCGCGCGATCGCAACCGTCGAGCAGGCGATGGCGGCCGTCACGCCGCTGGTCGTTCCCGGAGCGACGATGGCGCAGCTGGCGGAAGCGGTCGAGCACGAGCTGCGTGCAGCGGGGTCGCGCACGCCGTCGTTCGCGACGCACATTTTCACCGGGCTCGAGGAAAGCGACCTCGATTCGCACACGAAGACCGCGCACGAGCCGCTCACGGAGGGAAGGTCCGTGATGTTCGACTTCGGCGGAGTCGTCGACGGGTACTGCTCCGACTTCGGTCGCACGATCTACTGCGGCGAGCCGCCCGACGAGTACCGCGAGGTCTACGAGCTCATGCTCGCCGCGCAGGAAGCGGGACGCGCCGCCGCCGCGGCCGGGACGCCGGCGTCCGAGGTGAATGCGGCCTGTCGACACCCCATCGAGAACGCAGGCCTCGGCGAGCACTTCCGCCATCGCATGGGCCACGGCATCGGGATGGACGTCCACGAACGTCCGTTCATCTCGACCGAAGACGACACGCCGCTGCAAGCGGGGATGACGTTCACGGACGAGCCCTCGATCATCATCCCCGGCCGCTTCAGCGTGCGGATCGAAGACATCGTCGTGTGTGAGGAGGGCGGCGGCCGCAAGCTCAACGGCTATCCCGCCGCCCTCGTCGCGAATAACTGACCTACCGCGGAGCCACGTGCGTGATGTCGACCTGGTACTGCGCGTTGAACACCGCGCCCTTCAGATCCCTGGTCGAGACGAAGACCTGCACGGGCTGCAGCAGCGGGATGAACGGCCCGACGGCGTTGAGCCGGCGCTGGATCTGCCGGTAGATCGTCTGGCGCGCGCCCGCCTTCGTCGTGGTGCGGGCCCGCGCGGCCAGCCGCTCGATCGTCGCTTCCGATCCCGTCGGCCAGCCCGCCCGCGTGCCGACGAGCTCGCCGGGCATGAAGGCGAGGTAGTCGAGCGGATCCGGGTAGTCCGGGCCCCAGAGGGACAGGCCAAACGCCATCTTCCCGTCACGGTACTTCTGCAGCCACGTGCCGACGGGCGCGCCGGCAAGGTCGACCCGGAAGCCCGCCGCCTGCAGGTTCGCCTGAACTCGCTGCGCCATCGAAGCGAACGGCACGCCGTTGATCGTGAGGTCGCTCGGAAACTCGAGCGTGATCGTGCGGTTGCCGGCGCCCGAAGCTTGAAGCGCCGCTCTCGCTCGCGTCAGGTTCTGCTTGATCGCCTCCCGACGCGGCAGCGAGCCGAGGAACATCGACGGGATGATCCCCGCCGCCTGAATCGCCCCGGGGCCGGCGATGCGCACGATCGAGGGATAGTCGAGCGCATAGCGCACCGCAGTCTGGAACTGCTTGTTCGACGTGACGGACGAGACCGACGAATTGTTGTTCATCAAGAGGAAGAAGACCCAGGTCGAGGGCCGTGTGCTCACGTTCAGGCGGCTGTTGCGCCTGATCGTCTGCGCCTGGTCGGAGGAGAGGTCGATCGCGATCTCGTGCCTGCCGCGCTGGATGTTGATCAGCTGGGTCGGCGCGATCATGTTCCGCACGACAACGGACTTGAACTTCGCCTTGAACGGCCCCCAGTACCGCGGGTTCGGAACCAGCGTGATCTGCGACGTCGTGCTGTAACGCTGCAAGAGGTACGGGCCGCTCCCGGCGCCGCGGGACGCCGAAGAGTTCAGCCAGTTCTCGGCCTTGTCGTTCCTGTCGGCGCCCGGCGCGGACGTGCCACCGTGCCTGCGAACGAGCTTCGAGTTCACGATCCCAAGTGAGGTGTTCGTGAGGATCGACGGGAGCGCGGCATTCGGCGTCTTCGATCTCAGGACGACCGTGTACCTCCCACGCGAGGACACGGTGACTCCGTCGAGGAGGAACGAGGGATTGCCCTTCAGGTTGATGAGCCGGTTGAACGAGAAGACAGCGTCGGCCGCAGTCAGCGGCGTCCCGTCGGCGAAGTGCACGTTCCTCCGCAGGTTGAAGACGAACGTCTTTGCATCTTTCGAGGCCGTCCACGACTGCACCACGAGCGGACGCGGGTGCGCGAGGTCGGCGCCCTTGTAGGTGAAGAACGTGTCGTAGATGCCCCGGTCGACGATGGACGCAGTCGGCTCGAAGGCCCGCTGCGGATCGGCGGTCTTGATCTCGAACGAACGGTCGACGACGAGTGTGGCGGACGGGGCGGCGGACGGCGCGCTCCTGGCGCCCGTCGCGACCGCGACCATCGCGAGAACTCCCAAAGCGAGTACGGCTTTGGTGCCCCAGCGGGCGCGAAAGCGGCTCATTTTGCCTCCTCCCCAGACGTAAGAGGTGCGAGCTTATTCCTCTGCCCGCACGAGTGAAAGCCGCCGGGCCTGCACCGCGGGTGGGGCCGGCGGCTCCTCGCCCGTTTGCAGCCAACAGGCGGCGCTGCGACCCGGCGCGACCTCCAGCAGCACCGGGTCATCGCGCGAGCAACGCTCGAACGCGTACGGGCAGCGCGGGTGAAACCGGCACGCTGCCGGAGGCCGGGCCGGGTCGGGAACCTCACCGGGCAGAGCAGCGGGAAGGGCACCCCGTCCATCCGGACGCGGCACGGCGCCGATCAGCGCCTCCGTGTACGGATGCAACGGGATGGACCACAACGGCTGGGTCGGCCCGCGTTCCACCATCACCCCGAGGTACATGACCGAGACGACGTCGGCGACATGCCGGACGATCGCAAGGTCGTGGGAGATCAGCAGCAGGCTCAGCGACAGGCGACGCGACAGGTCC
Source organism: Gaiellaceae bacterium (assembly GCA_036000665.1). Classification (GTDB taxonomy): domain Bacteria; phylum Actinomycetota; class Thermoleophilia; order Gaiellales; family Gaiellaceae; genus JACCTU01. Next base: position 11,842 of record DASYUZ010000019.1, on the reverse strand, counting down.
ACGAGCAGGTTGGCGAGCTGCGCCTGCGCGGAGGCGTCGAGCGATGCGAGCGGCTCGTCGAGGACGAGCACGGACGGCTCGGCCGCGAGTGCGCGCGCAACCGCGATCCGCTGCCGCTGGCCGCCGCTGAACTGATGGGGATAGCGCGCGGCCGCAGCCGCAGGAAGCCCGACGAGGCCGAGCAGCTCCTCGACGCGTGCGCGCCGCCCGCAGCGAGGTGCGAGCTCGAGCGCATCGAGCGCGTCGGCGAGCTGCGACCCGACCCTCCGCCGGGGGTTCAGCGACGAGTAGGGGTTCTGGAACACCATCTGCAGCCGCGCGAGCTCGCGTGGCCGCGCACGCCGTGTCAGCGGAGTCACCTCACGCCCCTCGAACAGCACGCTCCCGGCCGCGGGTCGAACGAGCCCGACTGCTGCACGCGCGAGACTGGACTTGCCGCAGCCGGATTCTCCGACGAGACCGACGATCTGGCCCCGCTCGACGGTGAGGGAGGCGCCCGCGACCGCCCGCACGCGCTCGCGCCCGCGCCGCTCGTACACGACCTCGACGTCACGAAGCTCGAGGGCGGGGCCCGTCATCGAAACGGGTCGACGTGGCAGGCGAGGCGGCGGCCGTTCACCGGAGCCAAAGGCGGATCGACCGTTGCGCAGACGTCGACCGCAAAGAGACAGCGCGGGTGGTAGGGACAGCCCGACGGAACCTGCTGCGGCGTCGGCGGGGTGCCTTTGATCGCGATCAAGGGCGTGTCGCGCGCGGCTTCAGGGTGCGGCAGCGCGTCGAGCAACGCGCGCGTGTACGGATGACGCGGATGCTGGAGCACCTCCGACCGCGGTCCGGATTCGACGACGCGGCCGGCGTAGAAGATCGACACGCGGTCGGCGATCGACGACATCACGGCCAGGTCGTGCGTGATCAGAATCACGGACAGCTCGCGCTCTCGGCGCAATTCGTCGAGGAGGCGCAGGATGCCCGCCTGCACTGTGACGTCCAGGGCCGTCGTCGGCTCGTCGGCGATCAGCAGTCGCGGCCCGCACGCGAGCGCGATCGCGATCGCGATTCGCTGGCGCATCCCACCGGAGAACTGGTGCGGATACGCGCGCAGCGCGCTCGCCGGATCAGGAATGCGCACCTGTTCCAGCAACTGCTCGGCGCGACGCGCCGCAGCTTCACGGTCGAGGCCGAGATGTCGCCGAACGTGGTCCGTCAACTGGCGGCCGATCGACAGCATCGGGTGCAGTGACGTCATCGGATCCTGGAAGACCATCCCGATCTCGCGTCCGGCGACGGCCCGCAACTCGCGGTTACGAAGCCGAAGGAGATCCTTGCCTCCGAAGCTCGCGCGCCCCTCGACGACCGATCCGGACGGAAGCAGCCCCAGCAGCGCCAGCATCGAGATCGTCTTGCCGCTGCCGCTCTCGCCGGCGACCCCGAACACCTGCGCATGCTCGACCTGGTAGTCGACGCCGTCGACGACGGTCACGAAGCCCGTGGGCGTCGGGAGCTTGACGCGCAATCCGTCGACTTCGAGTAACGCGCTCATTCGCGTTCGCCACCGCCCCAGGCCGTCTGCGGGTCGAACAGGTCGCGGAAGCTGTCGCCGAGGAAGTTGAAGGCCAGGACGGCCGTGAAGATGGCGAGGCCGGGAAACGTTCCGATCCACCACCACTGGAAGTACTGCGCGCCCTCGGCGACCATCGATCCCCACTCGGCGTCCGGCGGCTGCGCCCCGAGCCCGAGGAACGAGAGCCCCGAGAGCAGCAGGATCGCATTCGCCAGGTCGAGCGTGGCGAGCACGAGCACCGGCCCCGCGACGTTCGGCAGCACATCGCGGAAGAGCGTGCGCCGCGCCGACGAGCCGAGCAGCCGCGCCGACTCGACGTACTCCGAATCTCCGACCGAGAGCACGAGCCCGCGGACGACCCGCGCGTAGGAGGGCCACGCGACGACGACGATCGCGAGGGCAGCGTTTTGAAGCCCGCGCCCCAGCACCGCCGCCACGACCATCGCGAGGATGATTGGCGGAAACGCGAAGACGAGGTCGACGACGCGCATCGAGACGCCGTCGACGAGGCCGCGAAAGTACCCCGCGAGGCCCCCGATCAGGCCGCCGATCAGGGCGGCAAGCGACACGAGCAGCAGTGCGATCGGCACCGAGACGCGCGCGCCGTAGATGACACGACTGAGAACGTCGCGGCCGAGCTCGTCCGTCCCGAAGAGGTGCGCACTCGACGGTGACTGCGCCGGCAGGTAGAGCTGGGCGAGCGGGTCGTGCGGCGCGACGTACGGCGCGAAGACTGCAATCACCACCCACCCGAGCGCGATGACCGCCCCGACGACCGCGAGCGGTTGACGCCACGCCGGCCGCAGGCGGCCGCGCCCTCTCCGCGCACGCATCCGGAGGGCGATCGTGCTCATCGCACGCGGATCCGCGGGTCGATGACGCCGTAGAGGACGTCGACGACGAAGTTGACCGTGATGTAGACGACGGCGACGAACAAGCTCACTCCGGCGATCGCGGGCACGTCGAGGTTGACGGCGGCCTGATAGGCGTACTGGCCGACCCCGGGCCACGAGAAGATCTTCTCCACGAGCACCGCGCCGGTCAGGACGTTCGCGAAGACGAGGCCGAGCACCGTCACGACCGACGGAAGCGCCGCCCGCAGGATGTACCGCCTGACGACGACGCGTTCCGGAAGGCCCTTCGCACGGGCGGCGCGGACGTAGTCGTTGCCCGAGACCTCGAGCACGGCGGAACGCGTGTAGCGCGTCAGCAGGCTGACGTTGAAGGCCGCGAGCACGAGCGCAGGCAGGACGAGGTGGTGCAACGCCTGGACGAACAGGTCCCACTCACCGGCGAGCAGTGCGTCGACGGTGTACAGCCCAGTCTTGCTCGGGGGAGGCTCGACCCCGGGGTCGAGTCGGTCCGCGCCGGGGAACCAGCCGAGCTTGTAGAACCCGACGTAGAGCGCGATGAGGGCGATCCAGAACGTCGGCATCGAGATGCCGCCGAGCGAAACGACGCGCAGCGCATGGTCTGTGGGACGGTTGCGACGCATGGCGGCGATCACGCCGAGGGCGATGCCGAAGAACGCCGCGATCACGATCGAGTACAGCGCGAGCTCGGCGGTCGCCGGGATGAACTGCGCCAGGTCGTGCCTGACCGCGCCGTGCGTCAGCGACGACTGGCCGAGGTCTCCGTGAGCGAGGTTCTCGAGGTAGAGCCAGTACCGGACGGGCAGCGGCTTGTCCAGGCCGTACTTCTCCTTGAACGCGGCGACGGCGGCGGGATCGCCGGCAGCCTGCTCGCCGAGGTTCGTCGCGACGGCGTTGCTCGGCACGAGCTGCGTCAGCACGAACACCACGAGCGTGATCCCGATCGCGAGCAGCACGAGCGCAGCCGCGCGCTGCAGAACGAAGCCCAGGAAGCTCGAAGAGGGACGTAGCCTGCGCCGTGGCCTCGGCGCGTCGGCCAGAGCGGGGGGCGCCGTCGTCAAGGGCTAGCGATCGTATCGCTACGCCGCGCGACTCCTCGCCGCTGGCTTCGTCGCATCTACTAGGGCTAGGAGACGCGGTGTGTCGATCACGCGCGCCTCGGCAATGTCGCCGCCGATGCTCGGCTCATAACCCGGAGGTCGCAGGTTGCAGATGCTGCATCCGTTACTCGCCTCGGCGGCCATTTGCAGGGTTTCGATGATGGGCCGGGCAGGTCTCGAACCTGCGACCTTGGGATTAAAAGTCCCCTGCTCTACCAGCTGAGCTACCGGCCCCGTGTCCAGTGTACGGCGATCCTGGGGCTATCCTGAGCCGGCGCCGCCCCCATCGACTAGCGGCCTAGGTCGCCACCCTTTCAAGGTGGTAGCGCGGGTTCGAATCCCGCTGGGGGCACTCTAAGCCTCAGGCTTCACGGCCTTGATGATCGCGCCGTGCATCCCGTCTGCGACCTCGTGTGTGAACTTGACGGAGACCTGCTCGAAACCGACCGCCTCGAGCCCGGACTGGTACTCCTCTCTGGAGAGCGCGCCCGCGATGCAGCCGACGTAGCTCCCGCGCCCGGCGCGCTCTGCCGGCGTGAGGTGGTCCTCGGCGACCACGTCGCTGATCCCGATTCGGCCGCCGGGCTTCAGCACGCGTGCCATCTCGGCGAGCACGTCCGCCTTCTCCGTCGAGAGGTTGATGACGCAGTTCGAGATCACAACGTCGACCGAGTCGGCCGGCAGCGGGACCTGCTCGATCATGCCCTTGAGGAAGATCGCGTTTCGGACACCCGCCTCGGCGGCGTTTTGCTGGGCCAGCGCGAGCATCTCGTCCGTCATGTCCACGCCGTAGGCGATTCCGGTCGGCCCGACCCGCTTCGCGGACAGGATGACGTCGATGCCTCCGCCCGAGCCGAGGTCGAGAACGACTTCCCCTTCGCGCAGCTCCGCGACGGCGGTCGGGTTCCCACAGCCGAGCGAGGCGACGGTCGCCGCCTGCGGCAGCTCGTCACGCTCCGCGACGCTGTAAAGCGCCTCTCCGAAGGCGCCCTCGTCGCCGGCGCACGCAACATTCCCGCAGCAGCCGCCGTCGTCGGCGCAGCCGCAGCCGCCCTGGTCGGCGGCCCTCGCAGCGAGCGCGTAGCGCTCACGCACCTGCTCACGCAGATCGGTCATCAGACGACTCCCTTCAGATCGGCGACGACCGAGAGTTTCTCCGCCGCCTCCGGCTTCAACGTGAAATACGCCCACTTCCCCCGTTGTTCGCGCTCGACAAGGCCGGCCTCGAGCAGCTTCTTCATGTGGTGCGAGACCGTCGGCTGAGACAGGCCGAGCGGCTCGATCAGGTTGCACACGCAGACCGGCTCGTCGCTCGTCGCCAGCGTGTTGACGATCCGGACGCGCGCGGCATCGCCCAGCGCCCGGAAAAGCTCGGCGGTCGCTTCCGCCTCCTCGTCCGTCAAGACCGGAGCACTGAGCGGCACGCAGCAGATCACGGGAAGATCTCGCATCGACGTTCGTCAATATATCGATCAGCGTCGATCTGTCAAGCCGACTGGCACACTTGTCCGACACGGGCGGTTAGCTCAGCTGGGAGAGCGCTTCCCTTACAAGGAAGAGGTCGCTGGTTCGAGCCCAGCACCGCCCATCACCGTTTCGTCGAATGTGCAGCGATTTTCCACGCGCGAGGCGTACGAGGCACTGTGCGAACCGGGTCGCGGTGGCGGCCGGGAAGTCTTAGCTCGCGGCGCGCGTTGCGCGAACTGGGTGGCGACGGGCCTCGGCGTAGAGCGGCTCGGGGGCCATGTCGAGGCCGTCGGGCCAAGCGATCGTCCCCGCCTCTGGGTCGAGCTTGACGCATGCAAAGTACGACGCGTCGCGGAGCGGTTCGAACACACCGCGCCACTCGCGCTCGGAAAAGTCGACGTCACCGACGGTTCCGTCCTGGAACGTCAGGCGCAGGCGATAGTCGCCGATGACCTCGACTGCGGTTACGTCGACGAGCTCCTCCATACCGGGCATTTTACGGAAGCGGCTCGATCGGTTGGAATGGTTCTTCGCGACGCGCTCGCTCCCAGTTGGCGTTCAGCTCCTCCCGGTGGAGAGAAGCCCACTCGGCCACGAGCGCACGCGCGCGGGGTGGTAGTGATCCGGCGATCAGCTCGCCGTCGAGATCGACCGACGCAACGTGGCCTGCGTAGCGGGCGTGGAAGTGTGGGCGAGCGTGCACGCCCTCATTCCAGTACATCCAGATCCCGATCCCGTAGAAGAAGCTGATCCGCGGCACGCCGAAACGCTACGGGCCGCGGCTGACAGCGCAGTCAGAGCGCGAGCGGTGGCGCGACTAGCTCGGCGTCCGGGCGGTTCGCGCAATACCCGGCTCGGCCCACCTCGAAATCGATGTATGTGCGGCGCTTTTCGTTACTGAAGGCGTTCCGTGCAGAGCGCGAACCGCTCGCCGCCCTCGCGATCTTCGACGGCTGACGGTTAGGCCGCCGGGACTTGAACGCGCGCCGTTCCCACTGCGGTCGGCTCCGGGACAGGCTCGCCGGCTTGGCGCAGACCATCGAGGTGGAAGGAGACCGCCTCGCGGATGAGCCGCTCTACTTCCTCACGGGTATCGCCGACAACGCCGACGCCCGGCAGGTCGGGGCAGTAGGTGCCCCAGGACTCGCCTTCGTGCTCGATCACGACTAGGTACTCGCTCATCTGCTTGGCCTCCATAGTCCCGCTTGACGAAGATAACTCGCTGCCGTGTCCTTCGGGACGTCCGCGTTCGGCTTCCCGGCGACCGTCACCTCTGCCTGGCTTCGTGGTGCTCGTACTGACGGTGGCTGCCGCGCTGCGCGCTGAGTTGCCAGCCGTCGTCTTCCAGCAGGCGGATCACCTCGCGGAACTTCATGGTCTGCATCGTGCAGAGGTCGTCGGCCAGACTTTCGCGCTAGCGACTCAGGCGAGCGACAGCGCGGGCGCGCCGATGCGCGGCTCCTGGTTCGCGTATCTCGCCCGGCGCGCCCTAATCGGTCGCTGGGATCACATCTGGCGCGGCGCCCATCACTGACAGAAGCGCGAGCACCGTCAGGCCGAGCGTCACTGCGCCCACGATCCACGTGACCGTCCTCAAGGTCCGCCACCGCGGAATGCCGACCGTCGCGAGCCAGACCGCGACGAGAACGATCACGACCTCGAAGCCGGTCGCGATGCCGTCGGCCAGACCAACGGGCTCCGGCTCGTAGGGATCCGGTCCGAGCAGCGTTCCGGCTGTCCTGGTCACGATCCAGAGTGCGACGATCGCGGCGTTCCCGAGGACGCCGAGCCAGAAGAGCGGGCGCGAGGGCCAGGTGACGGCGATCACGGCCCATGCGAGCTGGGCGAGCCCGCTTCCGACGAAGAACACGCCAAATCCCCACCACTCCTCGAAATGGGTGTCGATCACCGCGTAGTGAATGGCCGCCGCCCCCGAGGAGAGCAGTGCTGTCGCCACCAGGAAAAGGTGGGCCCTCGTTCTTGTCGTCCGTAGCGCAAGGGGCACGACGGCGAGCGTGGCGACGGCAACGCCGGCCGCCGCCGCAATCTGCAGGGTGGTCGGACGCAAATCGGCACCGAGGCGCGTGCCGAGCAGCGTCGCGAGACTTGCGGCAAGGACGGCGAGACCCGCGGCGGCCAGCGGACGCGGCGGCCCCTCCAGCCGCTCCGCCACCGCCACGTAGCGCCAGGTCCGTTCCCACTCGCTCTCACGGCCCTGTGCATCCATGCAAGCGCAAGGACCTACGCGAGTTCGCGCGCCCCGGATCGCGGGCTCTTCGACGTCGCCGCCGCAGCCCGAGAAGGTGATGGCGCTCCTTCCGGGGTCCGCATACCTCGAACGAGGGATTCTCGCGCGGGAGTACCGCAAACGGGGGAAGTGGCCGGCGCCGATGCCTCCTACGTTCGGGCAACGGGTACTGCGGCCCCGTCCGAAGCGGGCGGGAAGGGAGGTCTGGGTGCGGCACGAGCTCACGACGCGCGAGAAGCGCTCGAATTCGCTCTGGGGGACGAGGCGGGGTGGACGCGGCGCGCTCGCCGCCTTCATCGCTCTCCTGGCTCTGACAGGACCGGTCGCAGCGTCCGCGGATCCCGGCAAGGACAGGGGCGCGGGCAACGATACGAAGGCCTTCGTCCCGGAAAGCCTGCTCACCGCGGCCCGCGCGAAGCCGGACGACACGTTCTCGGTGATCGTCCAGGGCGAGGGCAAGCGAGGCAGCGGCGAGGTCGCGTCCGAGGTCGCCGAGGTCGCGAAGGATGCGGGCAGGGGCCTCGGCCCGACGCGCCACTTCGCGACGATCAGCGGCGTCGCCGCCGAGCTCACCGGCAAGCAGATCCTGAAGCTGGCGGAGAAGCAGGGGATCGTCGCCGTGACGGTGGACGCGCCTGTCAGGCTCACCGGCTCCCTGAACTCGCAGCAGTGGCCGTACGTGGCCGGGGTGGCCAAGCTCTGGACAGGAGCGAGCACCGCCAAGCTGCAGGCGCCCACGATCGCCATCGTCGACTCGGGCATCGACGCCGGTCGCGCTGACTTCGGGGGCCGCGTCGCCGCCGAGGTGACGATGACGGCGCTGACGCCGAACTCGCCCGGCGACGGGCGCGGCCACGGCACCTTCGTCGCCGGCATCGCGGCCGGCGGCGCGGCCGGCTACTACGGTGTCGCGCCGAGCGCGAAGATCGTGTCGCTCGACGTCATGGACGACCACGGCATGGCGATGACCAGCGACGTGATCGCGGCCGCGGACTGGATCTACGAGAACGGAGGCGCCTACGGCATCCGCGTCGCCAACTTCTCCCTCCACGGGACGGTGGCGACGAGCTTCGTCTTCGATCCGCTCGACAAGGCGCTCGAGCGGCTCTGGTTCAGCGGCGTGGTCGTCGTCGCCGCGGCGGGCAACTACGGTGTCGACGGGCAGCCGAGCGGCGTCCCGTTCGCGCCGGGGAACGACCCGTTCATCATCACGGTCGGCGCCGACGACACCGCGGGCTCGATCTCGTGCACCGACGACTTCGCCGCACCCTGGTCGGCGTATGGCTACACGCCGGACGGGTTCCTGAAGCCGGAGCTCGTTGCCCCCGGCCGGTACCTGGTCGGGCCGGTGCCGGCGGGGTCGACGCTGGCGCTCGAGCGACCGGGCAGCGTCGTGGCGCCGGGCTACATGCAGCTCTCAGGCACGTCCTTTTCCGCCCCGGTCGTGGCGGGCGCGGCGGCCGAGGTCTTGGCGGCGCATCCGGGATGGACGCCGGACCAGGTCAAGGGCGCGCTGATGCTGACGGCGAAGTCGACGCCGTCCGCCGCACGCCTCTCGGTGGGCGTCGGTGAGGTCAACGCCGCCACCGCACTCGGCGTCAGCGATCCGCCGAACCCGAACCTGACGCTCAACCGGTTCCTCGTCCCCGACCCCGCTGGCGGGCCCACGCCGGTCTTCGATGCGGCGAGCTGGTCGAGCGCCGCGAGGGCGGACGCATCCTGGTCGAGCGCCTCCTGGTCCTCGGCCTCGTGGTCCTCTGCCTCGTGGTCGAGCGCCAACTGGTCCTCGGCCTCTTGGTCGAGCGCCAGCTGGTCCTCGGTCTCGCGGGCGAGCGCCAACTGGTCCTCGGTCGCGTGGGCCGACAACGCCGCGGACGACGCGCGCCCGGGCGGCGGCTACGCGCTCGATGCGGGTGAGCTGCGGAGCTTCGAGCTCGAGCTCGGCGCCGACCTGGACGGCGACGGCGCAGTCGGATAGCGGCGGAGATAGGCGCGGCCTCGTAGGCCGGCCAAAGGGCTCGGTTCCCGTGCCGCTCGGTTCGGCCGCTGGAATCCGCGCGGGGAAGGTGCTACCGCTGAATCCCGAAGCGCTGGACGATCCGTGCCATTGCGCCCTTCGATGTCGAGGCACGCCGTTTGTGTTGCGACTTCGCGGTCGTCGCACGTAGCACTTCGCGGATGAGGGTTCCGTCGCGGTAGAGGGCGGCGAGTTGGCGGATCACTGCGCCGCGTTCACGCAGCAGCCCTTGCGCGCGCTGGAAGGTGAGTTCGGCGGCGCGGCTCGTACAGTCGTGGTCGAGCGAGACGCCGAGTCGTTCTTCGACGTCGACGAGCTTGGGGATCGAGTTCGTCCCGGTTGGCCCGGCGGCACGCCGCATCGGCACGGCCGCCGGGGCACGCGCCGCGCCTTCAGTCCGCGGACCTGAACGTGCCCCAACCCGTTGACATTCTCCGCGCGGCGCGTTAGTCGTCGCTTCCGATGCATCGCCTTCCTGCGGTATTCGCGGCGTTCACAAGCGCCGCGCTGTTCGTGCCGGCGGCGCTGGCCGATCAACCGACACGGCAACCGCTACCGGCACCGCCGACGTTCACGATCACTGGCAGCTGCTCCTTCATGTGCAAGTCGACGTGCTAGTCAACAAGGAGTTCATCACGACCTTCACGAGCGGGAAGCAGATCATCACCGGGCGACTCGTGGTGCGGCTGACGAACCTCTCGAACCCGGCCAAGTCAGTCGTCGTGCAAATCAATGGTCCGGGAATCGAGGATTTGTCGAATCCGTCGGTGGTCAACCTGTCCGGGTCGTCGCTGATCTTCTTCCCAGGTGTATTCGTTCTGACGCGGGGACCTGTCTCGGTGACGTTCGATCAAAACGGCAACGTGACCTCGTTTACGCAGACGTCGGCATCCTCCGTCGACCTCTGCGCCCTCCTCGCCGACCCGTAGACCCCTAAACAATCAGGGGCGGCGTTGCCACGCCGAATGCGGCGCGACAACGCCGCGCATTGAGGTACTCGACGGTTGATCTTCGAGGGACTATCCTCCCGCGCAGGGTTATCCCAGAGGGGAGGAGAGATTCAATGAGGAAACGCAAGCTTCCGCTTGCGCTTGCGGCAGCGGTCAGCCTATTTGCGGCCGCGACTGCGGTGGGCGCCACGTTCACGGACGTTCAGGCGAACAATCCGCAGGTCGCCGGCGATCCGTCCAGCAACACGACCGCGAAGTTCCCGACGAACAAACAGAACGAGCCCTCCATCGCCGTGAACCCGACGAACGCGAGGTTCCTCGTGGCCGGGGCGAACGACGAGCAGCGGCAGCCGCCGTGCGGGCCAGGTCCTGTACGAGGATCCGGCGCGCCCGCGAACGACTGCTCGTTCTTCCCCGGCGTCGGCGGGAGCGGTGTCTACACCAGTTCGGACGGCGGCAGCACGTGGACCAACCGCGGGCTCCTGCCGGGATACTCGGAGTTTCCGGGCGAGCCGGGCACGCTCGTGTCCGACGGCGACCCGCGCCTCGCGTACGGGCCTTCGCCCGGTGCCGACGGCAACTTCGCCAACGAGCGAGCGAAGGACAAGTTCGTCAACGGAACTCGTGTGTACTACGCGAGCCTGGCCAGCTTCGCCGCGGGCGCGGCTCAGGGGAACCAGCAGCCGGAGCTGCTCGGCGTCTCGACGTCGGACGACAACGGCGTTCGCTGGGATGGGCCGTTCGTGGGCGCTGAGGGCAGTGGATTCCGCTTCAACGACCACGAGGACATCACGGCCGACGACAATCCGAGCTCGGCGTTCTTCGGGCGCGTCTACCTGAGCTGGACGCAGTTCCGGGGGAGCATCTTCACGTTCTGCGCGGAGCCGATCATTGTCGCCTTCTCCGATGACGGGGGGCGGACGTGGTCGAACCCGAACCAGCTCTCCGAGGCGCACAACTGTGGGATCGGCGGGCGTCAGTCGAGCACCGTCCGGACGGGCCCCGACGGCAGCGTCTACGTCGTCTGGCTCGACACGGACAACAAGCTCGGCGACGTGCAGGTGATCGCTGCTTCGCACGACGGCGGGGTGACGTTCTCGCATCCGATGACGATCGCGCAGTACAAGCCGATTGCCGATCCGATCCCGGGCGCGAACTTCCGCGACGGCAGCGACCCGAGCCTCGCTGTCGACCAGGTCAGCGGCGCGGTCTATGCGGCGTTCTCGGACGCGGCGAGCGGAAGCGGCCGGATCGTCGTCTATAAGAGCACGGATGGCGGCCGGACGTGGTCGCGGAAGTTCACCTCGAGCGCGGCCGACGGCTACGCCTTCTTCCAAGGGCTCGACGTGGCGCCGAGCGGCCGGATCGATCTCGGCTATCAGGCGCAGAAGGCGGTCAATCCGTCGACGTACGGGACGGGCAACGCCTCGATCGACTCGTACTACGTCTCGTCCTCGAACGGGGGAACGACGTGGACGGCCTCCACGAAGGTCTCCTCCGCCTCGTCCGACCCGGCGGCGTCGGCTCAGAACAACCTCCAGCGGCAGTTCTGGGGCGACTACAACACGCTCGTTTCCTCGAACGCGAATGCGTGGTTCATCTACACCGATTCGCGGAACGGCGTCGG
>DASYUZ010000018.1:0-7735 GCA_036000665.1 Gaiellaceae bacterium | reverse complement strand
GACGCCGCTGCCGCCTGGCGCTCGCGGAAGGCCGAGATCCAGCGCGCGCCCCACTCGTCCTTGCCGAGCAGCAGGTCGCTCGCGCGGCAGGCGTCGACGCAGTCCGGCGAGCGCGCGTCCATGATCGCGCTCGTCAGCCCGTGGGTCTGCGCGATCGTCAGGAAGGCCGCGCCGAGCGTCTGCCGCTTCGGCAGTCCGAACCCGGTGTTCGACGCACCGCACGTCGTGTTGACGCCGAGCTCCTCGCGGATCAGGCGCACGGTCTCGACGAACAGCGTCACGGCTCGCGGCTCTGCGCCGATCGGCATCGCGAGCGCGTCGATGACGAGGTCCTCCGGTGGGATGCCGTAGTCGCCGGCAACGGAGACGATCTTCTTCGCCACCTCGAGCCGCCGTTCGGGCTCCATCGGGATGTCCTCGTCGTTCGCGAGCCCGATCACGGCGGCGCCGTGCTTCTTCACGAGCGGCAGGATCGCCTCGAGCCGGGCGTCCTCGCCGGTGACGGAGTTGACGAGCGCTTTGCCCTCGTACGCCTCCAGGCCCGCCTCGAGCGCCTCGATGATCGACGAGTCGATGCAGATCGGCAGGTCGGTCAGCTCCTGGACGAGCCAGATCGCGCGACCCATCAGTCCGATCTCGTCGGCCAGCGGATCGCCTACGTTGACGTCGAGCATGTGCGCGCCGCCCGCCTCCTGCGCGGGGACGTCGACCTCCAGCTGCGAGAGGTCGCCCGCCTGCAGCTGCGCCTGAAAGGACTTGCGGCCGGTCGGGTTGATCCGCTCGCCGATGATGCAGAAGGGCTGCTCGGGCCCGATGACGACGGTCTTAGACCGCGAGCTGAGAACCGTATCCACTCGTTTGCCTTTCGACGCGGGGCGGGATGCCGAGCCGTTCGCACAGGCGCGCGATGCCGGCCTCTCGGCGGAAGCTGATCAGGTGCACGCCGGCGATCCCCGGCAGCGCGAGCGTGAGCTCGGTGATCTCGACGGCGAGCTCGAAGCAGGCGGCCTCCGGGTCGGTGGCGCGCTCGACGCGCTCGATCATCTCGGCAGGCACGGAGATCCCCGGCACCTTCGCGTCGATGAAGCGGAGCGACTTCGCCGTGCGGACGAGGCAGATCGAGGGTAGGAGCGCGGCCTGCGCGGCGAGTCCGGCGGCGACGGCCTCGGCCATGAACCGCTCGAGATGATGGTGCTCGAAGCACACCTGGAGCTGGAAGAAGCGCGCGCCTGCCCGCACCTTCTTGAGCGCGCGGTCGACGCGGTACTCGTACGGCGGTGCGCCCGGGTTCTCCGCGGCGCCGAGGAAGAGATGCGGCGCCGGGTTGAGCTCGCGGCCGGAGAGATAGTGACCGCCGGCGAGTACGCGGGCCATCTGCAGCAGCTGCACGCTGTCGAGGTCGAATACGCGGCGCGCCTCGGGCTCGTCGCCTGCGGTGACGTCGTCGCCCGTCAGGCAGAGCAGGTTCTCGACGCCGTGCAGCGCGCCGCCCACGATGTCCGCCTCGAGCGCGAGCCGGTTCCGGTCGCGGCACACGAGCTGCATCACGGGCTCGACATCGCACAGCTTGAGCGCGATCGCGACCGCAACCGGCGACGCGTGCGCGTGCGCGGACGTGTTGTCCGTCGCGTTCACTGCGTCGACCCACGGCTCGAACGGCTCGAACCGCTCGCGAACCGCAGCAAGCCCTCCGGTGTTGACCGTCAGCAGCTCCGCGGTGACGACGAACGTCCCGGCCGCGATCCGCTCCTCGAGGTGCGACATCAGCCTGGCCATCCCTCGGGTGTCTGCTTGTCGCGTCCGGTGAGCAGGTTGCGCCAGGAGGACGTTCCCCAGAGCCGGTTGTCGACCGGCGGCCGGATCTCGTCGAACTCTTCGCGCCACGGCAGCTTCTCGGCGCGCTCGAACGCCTTCAGCCAGACGCAGCGCATCTCCGGCTTGACCTCGCAGTGGCCGTTCGGGCGAACCCCGCCGCACGGCCCGTTGCGCATCTGCTTCGGACAGTTCATCGGGCACGTGAGCCCCGTCGAGTGCAGGACGCACTGCCCGCACATCCGGCAGCCGAAAATCGGCCCCTTGACCGCCTTCTCGACCGCCGCGAGCGGACCCATGGCTAGGCGGGAACCGCCGCGCGCCTGCGTGCGATCAGGTCCTTGGCCAGACGCACCGCCGTCGAGGCGTCGGCGGCGTACCCGTCCGCGCCGACCGCGTCCGCGTACTCCTGCGTCACCGGCGCGCCGCCGACCATCACGATCACGTCGTCGCGGACTCCCGCCTTCTGCAGCGCGTTGATGTTCGCCTTGAACATCGGCATCGTCGTGGTCAGGAACGCGGAGAACCCGACGATGTCCGGCTCGTGTTCCTGCACCTGCTCGACAAACTTCTCCGGCGCGACGTTGACGCCGAGGTCGTAAACGGTGAAGCCCGCACCCTCGAGCATGATGTTGACGAGGTTCTTCCCGATGTCGTGCACGTCGCCCTTGACCGTGCCCATCACGAACGTCCCGATCGGCTTCGCCCCCGTCTCGGCGAGCAGCGGCCGCAGGATGTCGAGCGCCCCCTGCATCGCGCGCGCCGCGATCAACATCTCCGGTACGAAGAAGTCGCCGCGCTCGAACCGCGCGCCGACCTCCTCCAGCGAGGGGATCAGCGCCTCGTAGAGCATCTTCTCGGGTTCGAGCTCGTCCTTGAGTCCCTGTTCGACGAGCTCGCGCACCTCCGGCGCGTTGCCCACCAGCGTGTTTTCGTAGAGGCCCTGCAGGATCTCGTCGTGTGTCATGCGGCACCTCGCTCGAGGTCGGGGAACCCAAGCCGGTCGGAGAGCAGCCGCGCCTGCTCGACGAGGAGCGGCGCGAGCTCCAGCACGCGCTCGGGCGTGAGTCGAATCGTCGGACCGGAAATCGAAAGCGCGGCGACGACGTCGCCGGTCGCGTTCCGAATCGGAGCTGCGATGGCGGAGAGCCCGATCTCCAGCTCGTCGTGTGTCGTTGCGAACCCACGAGCGCGAACCTTCTTGAGCCCTCGCTCGAGCCTGGCGCGATCCGTGATCGTGCGCTCCGTGAGCCGTTCGAGGCGGTCGGGAATCGGGGCGGCGCCAAAGGCGAGGAACACTTTCCCGTTCGACGTCGCGTGCAGCGGCACCCGCCGACCGACCCAGTTGCTGGTGCCGACGAAGTGCCGGCTGTCGCGCTGCACGAGATGGTCGACGCCGGCGGGAGTCGGAACGGCGACGTTGATCGTCTCGCCGGACTCCTCCGCCAGGGTGCGCAACGCGTCGTCGGCGAGCTCGACGAGCGCCGCCTCGGGCACGCCCCGCTGCGCAAGGCGGAGCAACACTGGCCCCGGCCGCAACCCACCGGCGCGCTGCACGAGCCCCTGCCGCTCGAGCGCGGAAACGAGTCGCGAGGTCGTGCTCTTGGGCAGCCCTGTCAGCTCGGCGAGCTCGCCAATCGCAAGCGGCCGAGCGCTCTCGACCACGCGGACAAGGAGCTCTCCGGCGCGATCGATCGCTTGTGTTCCTGGCTGTGCCATCTGCTCACAATGTGGAACGGCTGTTCCATCTGGATTCTCGCGGCAGACTCCGGAACTGTCAAACCGGAGGGCGCCCTCCCGCTCGCGTCACAGCTACATCAGCTTGACGTGATATCACGTGGAAGTTATGCTGACCTGTGTGTGGGAGGTCGAGACGACCGATGAGTTCCGCGACTGGTACGAGGAGTTGGACGCCAATGCTCAGGCGCCAATCATGGCGGCGGTGGAGCGACTGGAGCAGCAAGGCCCGACACTCGGGCGGCCGGTGGTAGGAGAGATAGCAGGCTCACGGATCCACAACTTGAAGGAGCTCCGCCCGCTTGGGACCTCGGTACGCACGGGTATCTCGACGAATTGAGGAAGGAGGGACTGCTCGAATGACCGGACATACCCCCTGGCGGGAGTTGAAGCACAAAGCGACGCCTGAGCAGGTCGACCGCGCGCGGCGCGAGCTCGAGCAGGCGCTCACGCTCGGCGAGCTCCGGAAGGCGCGCGAGTTGACCCAGGCACAGCTCGCGGAGGCTCTGGACACAACCCAGCCGGGCATCTCAGCGATCGAGCGACGCACAGACCTCTACGTCTCGACGCTGCGCAGCTACGTCGAGGCCCTCGGCGGCGATCTCCAGATCACCGCCGTCTTCCCCGACGGCGCAGTCCCGATCGTGAGCTTTGCCGACCTGGGCGAGCGCACGATCGAGTACGGCGTGCACAGCTTCGAAATCGAGAGCGGAATCGTTCGGGTGATCTGGCGCAATCTGCGCGAACGCCACGACGCCGGCGACGAAGCAGCCGGCCGACTCGCAGACGAGTTCGAACCGCTCGCCACTGGTCGGATCACTGCGCTGAACGTCGAGCCAGGCAGCCAGGACGCTCGTGTGCTCTACGACATCCTCCGCCTGATGAGTCCACCGTCGGGCAGGGCGCATCCGCCCTTTGCTCAACTCCGCTCTGCACTCGAGACGGACGTCGCGGCGCGCTCGGCCTGAAGCTGGTCGGCGCACACGGCTGTGCTCGAACTTGTCGGTCCCGGCAAAGAACTGTTCAAGCCATGCCTTCCGAAAGAGATGTACGCGTTGGTCGCCGGTAATACGCCGCAGAATTTGACCCCAGTCGATCACGCCGAGCTGAAGACGGTCGTTTTTGGGTCTCGGCTACGCGGCCGTTGCGCTGCCGGCCTGCTCGAGCGTTTCGCGCCGCCAGCGCTCCGTGTCGGCGACGTCGTTGAACGTGTAGACGTGGAAGCCGGCGACCGCGTCAGCGTGGGGACGCAACCCGTCGATGAGGTGCCCAGGGCCGACGCTCCCGCGCAGGAGCAACCGCGCGATGACGTTGCCCTGCTTCCTGATGAACCGCGCCGACTCGCCGACGCCGATCTTCGTCGCGATCCGCAGGAGCTTGCGCCGCGGGGTGACGCCCGGGATGCCGATGTGGATCGGCAGGGTCACGCCGCGGGCGCGCACGCGGTCGATCCAGCCGACGATGACGCGCGCGTCGAGACACAGCTGGCTGACGATGTACGTGGCGAACGGCGCCTTGTCGAACATCGCCTGGATCGTCGTCTCGTCGCTGATGAACGGGTGACTCTCGGGATAACCGGTGATCCCGACTTCGTCGAAGCGATGTCCGAGCTCGCTCAGCGCGGCGAGCAGGTCGTGGGCGCTCGCGAACGTGCCGGCCGGGTGCGCCGCGTCGCCGGCGATCACGAAGACGTCGCGGACGCCGGCCTCGCGCAGGCGCCCGACGATCTCGCGCAGCTGTTCGACGTCCTCGACCAGACGCGCCGCGAGATGCGGGACGACGTCGTACCCGCGTCGCGACAGCTCCGTGCTCAGCCGCAGCGTCGGCTCGAGCCCCCGCTTCGGCGACGAGGCCACCGTCAGCTTCACGTCCGTCGGGACCTGTGCGGCGACCTCGTCCTCGATTCCCGGCAAAGGGATGACCTCGTACCGCGGACGCCGCAGCAGCTCGACGAGCGCGTCCCGCGCCACCGGTGACCTATTCGCTCGTCGTGTGCGCGCTTGCGAGATCCTGCCTCGGCACCTCTTTCTCGGGATCGATGAACGGGCGCCGGACGACGACGGCCGACGTCCGCTCGGTCGGCGTCTCGACTTCGAGCTCCGTCCCGAGCTCGGCGAGCTCGATCGGCACCATCGCGTAGCCGATGTTCTTCTTCAGCCGGGGCGAGTAGCACGCCGAGGTGACCTTGCCTACGCGATCGCCCTTCGAGTACACCGGGAAGAAATCGATCATCGACCCGTCGTTGTAGGACCCCAGCCGCTCGCCGCCGATCTCGACGCCGACGAGCTTCCGCTTGATTCCCTCGGCCTTGATGCGCCGCAAGGCTTCCTTGCCGACAAACTCGGCCTCCTGCTCGAGATCGACCATCCACTCGTAGCCCAAGTCGACCTCGTAGGGGTTCGTGTCGTACCACATGTCCGCGCCGAGGGCGAGGATCCCCGCCTCGATTCGCTTGATGTGGCTCGGGCCGATCACCTTGAGCCCGTGCGGCTCACCGGCCTCGAGGACCGTGTCCCAGACCTTCTCGCCGTTGCGGCTCGCCTCCTTCACGTAGATCTCGAAGCCAAGCTCGGCCGTGTAGCCGGTGCGCGAGACGATCACGTCCATCCCGTCGAGCCGGTACTCGCGGAGGAAGTAGTACGGGATCTCGAGCGCGTCCTCACCGAACAGATCGACGAGCAGGTCCCTGGACTTCGGCCCCTGGATCTGCAGCGGCCCGACGTCCGGCTCCCCGATCTGAACGTCGAGCCCCGAGTTGTACGCGACCCCCATCGCCCACAACAGCACGTCGCTGTCGGCGACCGAGATCCAAAAACGGTTCTCCTCGACTCGCAGCAGGATCGGGTCGTTGATGATCCCGCCGTCCGGTGCGGTGATGAAGACGTACTTGCACTGGCCGACCGCACACTTGTTGAGGTCGCGAGGGACGAGCATGTTCGCGAGCGTGAACGCGTCGGGTCCGCTGATCTCCACCTGCCGCTCGACGCCGACGTCCCAGAGCGTGACGCCGTTCAGCAGCTGCCAGTATTCCTCGACGGGATCGCCGTAGTGCCGAGGGTGGTACATGTGGTTGTAGAAGCTGTACATGTGCACGCCGTGGAGGCGGGATTTGTAGAAGAACGGCGATTTCCGGATCCGTGTGTAGAGCAGGACTGCGGGCTTCTCGACGATCTGGCTCACGGGCGACTCCCTCCTTTGCGGCGTTGATTTCCATACTACGATGAGCTATGGCAACTCCTGCGGCGCCGAAGGGCGAAAGCCGCGTCCTCTACCGGATCATCTCCACGGTCGCCTCGTCGCTCGACCTCGAAGAGGTGCTCGGCGCGGTGGTACGGCTGCTCTCGGATGCGAGCGGCGTGCACGCCTGCTTCGTCTACCTGCTCGACGGGAAGCGCGGCGCGCTCGTCTTGAGGGCGGCTTCCGAGCCGTACGCGCACCTCGTCGGCGAGATCAAGCTCGAGCGCGGCGAGGGGCTCGCGTGGTGGGCGGCCGAACGGAAAGAGCCTGCGTTCATCCGGGACAACGCACTCGAGGATCCGCGGAACAAATTCGTGCCCGAGCTGGACGAGGAGCGGTTCCAGTCGCTCGTGTCGGTTCCGATCTTCGCGAGGGGCGGGTCGGTGATCGGGGTGATCACGCTCCACACCGAGGCGCCGCGCGAATTCACGAAGGAGGAGGTCGAGTTCCTGGTGTCGAGTGCGTCGCTCGTCGCCGGCGCGATCGAGAACGCACGGCTCTACGACGAGACGCGCAAACGGATCGAGGAGCTCGAGCACCTGACCGAGCTGGGCGAGACGATCTCGCGCGCGGAGACCTTGGCCGAGCTCCTCCCGGCGGTGACCGCGCGAGGACTGCAGCTGCTGCGCGCCGAGCGCTGCCACCTCTACCTGCTGGATCACGGAAGCGAGGAGCTACGGCTGCGCGCGTCGACGCCGGAGGGCAGCGCTACGCGCGAGACGATCAGCCTCGGCGAGCTCGCTCCCGAACTTCGCAAAGGTCGCCGTTCGCGCGTCGCGCAACCGCTGGTCGCGAACGACGAGCTCCTGGGCCTGCTCGTCGCGGAAGGGACGACAGCGCTCGACCTGGCCGGCGCACTCGCCAACCAGACCGCCGTTGCGATCAAGAAGATCGAGCTGATCGAGCACCTGACCGAGAAGAACCTGATCAAGGACTTCTTCGAGGAGCT
>DASYUZ010000017.1:0-13639 GCA_036000665.1 Gaiellaceae bacterium | reverse complement strand
TCGCCCTCGGGGACGCGCGCGACCTCGAGCGCCATCCCCACGGAGGCATCGAAGAGCCGCCCTGTCTTCAGCCGGTTCAGCGCGGCGAGGTCGGGCTGCGAACCGCTGATGTCGAGGTACTGGCCGCCGATCATCCCGAGCGTCGCGTCGACGAGCTCGCGGGCGACGCGCGGCGAGTCGTAGGACAGCGCGAGCCGGAGCGCTTCCGCGAGCAGCGCGTCCCCGGCGAGCACCGCGACGGCCTCGCCGTACTGCGCCCACGTGCTCGGCCGCCCGCGCCGCGTCGCGTCGTTGTCGAGTGCCGGCAGGTCGTCGTGGACGAGCGAGAAGGCGTGCACCAGCTCGACCGCGAGCGCGGCGGGTAGCAGCTCCTCCGGCTCATGCCCGAGCGCCTCGCCGACGGCGAGGCAGAGCGCACCGCGGATCCGCTTCCCGCCCTCGACGCTCGCCGCGACGACGGCGTCGAGCCCCTGCAGGTCCGCGTGCGGGACGTGCTCGGCGAGCCCGTCCTCCACGAGCGAGCGGAGCTCGTCAGCGCTCCGCATCGGCATCGGCCTCCGCCTCCCGCTTCGCGCGCTGGATCTCCGCCTCGACCTCCTTCGCGATGTCGGACAGCTCCCCGAGGATCTGCAGCGCGGCCTCGGGATCCTGTGTCGTCTCGAGCCGCGCTCGCGCCTCGTCGAGCCGCTCGAGCAATTGCTCCGCGCGTTGCAGGCTTTCCTCGGCGTTCACGCCGCCTCCTCCCGCTGGATCCGGCCCAGAATGCCGTTCACGAACTTGCCCGCCTCGTCGCTCGCGTAGCGCTTCGCCAGCTCGACGGCCTCGTTGATCGCAACCTCGGGCGGGACCGAGCCGGAATCGAGCTCGTGGATCGCCACGCGGAGGACGTTCCGCTCCACGGCCCCCAGACGTTCTGCGGTCCACCCCTCGGCCGCCGCGGTGATCCGCTCGTCGAGCTCCGGCGCGCGCGCCGCGACGCCCTCGGCAAGCTCCCGCGCATACTCGTCGATCTCGCCCTCGTACAGCGACGCGAGCGGCTTGCCCGTCAGGTCCCACTGGTAGAGCAGGAACACGGCCGTGCGACGCGCTGTGCGGCGTCCCGTCGACATCAACCGTCCAGTTCCTCGACGGAGACGTCGATCGCGTCGACCGAGAGCCCGCACATCGTTTGCAAGGCGTCGGCCACGCGCGCCTGCACGTCGCGTGCAAGCTCGGGGAGCACGACACCGAACCGCGCCGCGAGCTCCAGCTCGACGCGTGCGCGACCGTTTTCTACCTCGATCTCGAGCCCCCGGCGCGGCCGCCGGACGCGCGCGCCGTCAGCGCTCTCAGCCGCTTGGACGACGACCTGCGTGAGGGCGCCCGGCGAGATCTCGATCGTCCCCGCTTCGTCCTTGATCACGTGCGCGCTCACGACCCGGCAAGCGCCGGCAGTCGCCGTCCGGCTTCCTCGAGGAATGTGGTCGAGTAGTCGCCGCGCTGAAACTCCTCGCTTCGCAGCACGTCGATCGCGGCCTCCCGTGTCGTCGGCACACCGCGCACCTCGAGCTCGCCGAGCGCACGCAGCGCGCGCGAGATCGCGGCCGGCCGGTCGGAGTCCCACACGATCAGTTTTGCGATCAGCGAGTCGTAGTACGGCGGCACGACCGAGCCGTCCTCGACGCACGTGTCGACGCGGTCGAACGGGCCGAGGGGCGGCCGGAAGCGCTCGATCCGGCCGGGCGCCGGCAGAAAGCCGCGCGCGGGGTCTTCCGCGTTGATCCGCATCTCGATCGCGTGACCTCTGCGCGGTGCGCGACCGGTCTGCGACAACAGCTCGCCGGCAGCGATGCGCAGCTGCTCGCGCACGAGATCGATGCCCGTGCAGAGCTCGCTCACGGGATGCTCGACCTGCAGGCGGCAGTTCAGCTCGATGAAGTAGAAGCTCCGGTCGGGCCCGAGCAGGAACTCGAACGTGCCCGCGTTTCGGTACCCGATCGCCTTGCAGGCGCGCTCAGCAGCAGCCTCCATCTCCTCGCGCGTCTCGCGGTCTAGCGCCACGGACGGCGATTCCTCGATCAGCTTTTGGTGCCGCCGCTGGATCGAGCATTCGCGCTCGCCGAGCGTGAGCACGTTCCCGTCGGCGTCCGCGAGCACCTGGATCTCGACGTGTCGTGCCGGCCGCACCATCTTCTCTATGTAGAGGCTGCCGTCACCGAACGCGGCGTGCGCCTCGGCGGCCGCGCTGCTGTACGCGTCGACGAGGTCGTCGCTCGCGTCGACGAAGCGCATGCCCTTGCCGCCGCCGCCCGCGCTCGCCTTCAGCAGAAGCGGGTAGCCGATCTCCTCGCCGACGCGCTGCGCTTCCTCGAGCGAGACCGAGCTCTCGGTGCCGGGCACGAGCGGCACGCCCGCTGCGCGCATCTCCGCCTTTGTGTGCGTCTTGTCGCCCATCCTCGCCATCACGTCCGCGCCCGGGCCGATGAAGACGAGGTCGTTCTCCTCGCAGGCGCTCACGAACGCGGCGTTCTCGGCGAGGAAGCCCCAGCCAGGGTGCACGGCCTCGCAGCCGGTCGTCTCCGCGGCCGCGACGACGCTCGGGATCTTCAAGTAGCTCTCCGAGGCCGGCGGCGGGCCGATGCACACCGCGCGGTCGGCGAAGCGCACGTGCATCGCGTCGGCGTCCGCGGTCGAGTACACCGCGACCGCTTCGATCCCGAGCTCGTGCAACGCGCGGATCACGCGCACGGCGACCTCGCCGCGGTTGGCGACGAGAACCCGGCTAAACAAGCGGTCGCCCAGGGAGGGGCTCGAGCTCGAACAGGAGCTGTCCGAACTCGACCGGCTGTGCGTTCTGCACGTGGATCTTTCTGACGATGCCCTCCATCTCGGTCTTGATCTCGTTCATCAGCTTCATCGCCTCGAGGACGCAGAGCGTCTGTCCCGACGCGACGGCATCTCCTTCCTCGACGAACGGCGGCGCACCCGGCTGCGGTGCGCGGTAGAACGTGCCGACCATCGGCGCTTCGACGCGCACGAGACCGTTGGTCACGGACGGCGCCGCTGCCGGTTCGAGGAGCGTCGACTCCTCGATCGCCGGGGTCGGAACGAGCGCGCCCGCGGGTGTCTCGGGCGTGCGGCGCACGGAGACCCGCATGCCCGCCTCCTCGATCGTCACCTCGCCGACGCCCGACTCCTGGACGACGCGGACGATCTCGCGAATCCGCTCCGCGCGCGACTGGTCGACGCCGCGTGCCTCGAGCGAGTCGTCGCCTCCGGCGCGACCCCGGATCGTCCGCAGCAGGGCCTCGGCGTCGTCGCCGAAGAGCCCGAGCAGCAACAGCTCCTCCTCGCTCGACGCGAGGCCCCGCGCCTGCTCCCGGACGTCGTGGAGCGCGACCGGCTGCTCCTCGGCGTCGTCGGGGTCTGAGACGAGCTCCATCGCGCGCTTGACGGTCGGATCGATCGGCCCCGGCGGCGTGCCGTAGCGACCCCCGACCAGCTCGCGCAGCTCGTCGACGACGGTCAGGTAGCGCTCGGCGGAGAGCACGTGCACGAGCGCCTGCGAGCCGAGGATCTGGCCGATCGGCGCTGCGAGCGGCGGCGAGCCGACCTCGCCGCGGATCCGCGAGAGCTCGTCGAGCACCTCGTCGAGCCGGTCGCCCGCACCGTAGGCGCGCAGGCTGGCGTCGATCCCGGCGACGAGGCCGGCGGGAAGATCGTGCTCGGCCGACCGGACCGCGACGCGCGGCGCGAGCGGCGTGACGGGCTGGGCGCCGATGTACTGGTCGATGATCTCGGAGGCCTCCCACAGCGCTGCGACGTCCACGCCCGCATCGAGCCCGAGTCCGGCGAGCGCTTCGGCAAGCGACTCGCCGGCGACGCGGTGCACGCTCAGTGCGACTGGGTAGACCGCGCAGGCCGCGAGGTCCGCGCCGCTACGGATCGCCTCGAGCGCCGCCGCCATCGCGTTCCCGCCCGTGCCCTGGCAGTACACGCCGACCGGCAGGCCGCTCGCCTCGCCCAGGCGCACGACGAGCTCGGACGCGCGGTGCGGCCCTAGCGAGCCGGTCGGGTCGTGGACGACGATCCGTGCCGCGCCGAGCTCGGGGAGCTTGCGCGCCTGCTCGACGAGGGTGTCCACCTCGCCGGTCGCGCCGGGGCTGTAGACGAGTCCGGCCTCGAACTCGCGGCCCGCCGCCTCGATCGCCTCGGCCGCCTCGCGCAGGTTCGACACATCGTTCAGGGGGTCGTGCAGCCGGAACACGTCGATTCCGCTGTTGGCCGCCGAGGCAACGAACCGCCGCACGAACTCCCCGTCCACGGGCCGCGAGCCGACGAGGAAACGCCCACGCAAAGCAAGCCCCAAAGGCGTCTGGACGCGGGCCTGAATGGCGCGGATCCGCTCCCACGGGCTCTCGACCCCACGGCGCACGGCTGCGTCGAAGACACCGCCCCCGGAGATCTCGAGATACGCGAAGCCGGCGCGGTCGAGGATCTCCGCGACGCGCAGGATCTCCGCGGTCGGAACGCGGCCGGCCAACGGTTCCTGCCCGAGCAGCCGGATCGTCGTGTCGGCAAGCTTCGGCATTAACCCGAAAAAGTCGCCGCCTTCGGCGGCTCAACTTTTCCGGGTTCAGCGGATACCCGCTGTGCCAGCGAGCGGGCGCCGGCAAAGCCGGCACCCGCGGCGAAGCCGCTGAATCCGCGCCCCGGGGGATCGAGTTCGCACCGCACCCGCGGAAGTTACCGCGTTCGCCTCAGCAGCCGCGCGGATTTGAAGTGTTCGGGGCTGTGGTTCCGTTTCCGCGCGGGTGCCGGCTTTGCCGGCGCCCGCTCCACAGCAGCCTCGGGAGGCCAGGCGAGACCCCGAAAGTTGAGCCGCCCGCAGGGCGGCGACTTTCTGGGTCAAGCGCGACTGATGTAGCGGCGCTCCCGGGGATCGACCTTGATCCGGTCCCCGACGTTCACGAACAGCGGCACCTGCACGACGGCGCCCGTCTCGAGCGTCGCCGGCTTGGTCACGTTCGAGACGGTGTCGCCCTTGACGCCCGGCTCGGTGTCGGTGACCGCGAGCTCCACCGAGGCGGGCATCTGCACTCCCGCCGGCCGTCCGTCGATGGTCAGGAGCTGGACTGAGCTGGAGGGCTGCATGAACTCGAGCGCGTCGGCGACCGTGTCGTGCGCGAGGTGGATCTGCTCGTAGTTCTCCTCGTCCATGAAGACGACGTCCTCGCCGGCGTCGTACAGGTACTGGACGCTCTTTACTTCAGTGCGGACCCGCGGGAACTTCTCGCCGGCGCGAAAGGTGCGGTCGACGACGGCGCCGCTGTCGACCGACTTCAGCTTCGTGCGCACGAACGCGCCGCCCTTGCCGGGCTTCACGTGCTGAAACTCGACGATGCGCCACGTGCCGCCCTCGAGCTCGATGTGCATCCCGTTCTTGAACTGGTTGGTCGAGACGATCTCGGCCATCGGCCGCGCCAGTCTAGTCGACCGTTGTCAGGTCTTTCGGGAAGCTGGTCAGGACGACGGGACCGTCGTCCCGCACGACGACGAGGTCCTCGATCCGGATCCCGCCCAGACCCGGAAGGTAGATCCCCGGCTCGACAGTGACGACGTTGTTCGGCTCGAGTACGTCTGCGGACTCGGGCCGAAGCGTCGGCGCTTCGTGGACGAGCAGACCGACGCCGTGTCCGAGCCCGTGGCCGAAGCTCTTGCCGAACCCCGCGTCCGCGATCTCCGTGCGCGCGACGGCGTCGGCGTCGCTGCCGGTCACGCCCGGGTGGACGGCATCGAGCGCCGCGAGTTGCGCCTCGAGGCACACGTCGTAGGCGCGCTTCAGCTCGTCTGGCAGCTCGCCGGTCGCGAAGGTACGGGTGCAGTCGGAGACGTATCCCTCGAAGACCGCGCCCGCGTCGACGACGACCGTCTCGCCGCGCTCGATCACGCGGTCGCCGGTGTGCGCGTGCGGGATCGCGCCGTTCGGGCCCGAGGCGACGAGGGTCGGGAAAGCCGACCCGTGCGCACCGAGCTCGTGCTGGAACGAGTCGAAGATCCACGCGATGTCCCGTTCCGTGCGTCCGACGAAGCGCTCCTGGGCGAGCCGTTCGTACGCCCCGTTGGTGATCTCCGTCGCGCGCTCGATCCACTTGAGCTCCTCCGCCGACTTGACCGCGCGGAGGCGCTCGACCAGGCCCGCGCTCGGGACGAGGTCAGCCCCGGTGCGCTGCAGCTCTTCCCAGGCGGCGTACGGCAGTTGCGCGGACTCGAAGGCGAGGCGACCGTTCACGTGAGCTGAGACGCCTCGGATCAGGTGGCGCTCGACCTCGACGAACTCGACGCCCTCGACGTCACGGGCGGCCTCGGCGTAGCGGAAGTCCGAGAAGAGCACGGCGCGGGTGTCGTCGATGAGCAGCGCGACGTTCGAGCTCTCGAAGCCCGTGAGGTACTGCACGTTCACAGGCGTCGTGACGAGGAGCGGCGCCTCGAGCAGCGGGCGGAGATGGTCGATCCGGTTCATCGGCTCTCGGTCAGGAACACGAGCGCCTCACGGTACCCGTCCGGCCCCTTGCCGAGCACGCGCTTCGTCGCGAGCTCCGCGATCACGGAGTGGCGCCGCCACTCCTCGCGGGTCTCCAGGTTCGAGAGGTGGACCTCGACCAGGGGAACGGTGAGCAGCTCGAGCGCGTCGCGGATCGCGTAGCTGTAGTGCGTCCACGCGCCCGGATTCACGATCACGCCGTCGGCCCAGTCGAGCGCATCGTGGCACCAGTCCACGTACTCGCCCTCGCTATTCGTCTGCCGGCAGCGGGCCGTGCAGCCGAGCTCCTTCGCCCACGCGTAGATCTGCGTCTCGAGATCGTTCAACGACACGCCGCCGTAGAGGACGGGGTCGCGACGGTCGAGCACGTCGAGGTTGACCCCGTTCAGCACGGCGACCTGCACGCGGGCGACTCTAACTCTGGATGAGCTCGTTCAGCGCGGCCCGCACTTCCGCCTCTGGCCGCTCGACGCCCCAGACCGGCTTGCCGGGCGCCTCCAGCAGGACGAGCCGGACGCGTCCGTTCGCCGCCTTCTTGTCGCGCTGGAGCGCGGCCCACGCGCGGTCCGGGTCGACGCGCACTCGACGCGGCCGGAGCACCTCCTCCGCAGGCGCGGTGTCGAGCCCCGACAGGCGGAGCGCAGCGAGCAGGCCCAGCGCGACCGCCTGTCCGTGCGTTACTCCCTCGTAGCCGGCCGCGGCTTCGAGGGCGTGCGCGAACGTGTGGCCGAGGTTGAGGATGGCGCGCTCGCCGCGCTCGTGCGGGTCGCGCAGGCAGACGGCGGCCTTGAAGGTCGCGCAGCGTCGCACGAGCTCCGGCTCGGGGAGCTCCCAGAGCCGCTCGCCGGCCAACAGGCCCGTCTTCACGACCTCGGCGAGACCCTCCCGCCGCTCGCGGTCGGGGAGCGTTTCCAGGAGCGCGGGGTCGATCACCGTGCGGGCGGGCCAGTGGAACGCGCCCACGAGGTTCTTCCCCTCCGGCAGGTCAATCGCCGTTTTCCCACCGATCGCGGCGTCGACCTGGCCGACGAGCGAGGTCGGGACCGCGGCCCAGCGCACTCCGCGCATGTATGTCGCGGCGACGAACCCCGCCGCGTCGGTTGAGCAGCCGCCGCCGAGCGCGACGAGCACGCCGCCTCGGTCGAGGCGCAGCTCATGCCAGAGACGTGAGACCGACTCGATCGTCTTCGCGTCCTCACCGGCGGGAAGCTCGTGCACGCTCGAGAGCCGGCCGCCGAGCGCTAGCTGCGCGTCGGCGCCGTAGATCCCTGCGACGTGCGCGTCGCTGACGAGCGCGGCGGCACCGGCGGGAATCAGCTCGCCGAGCCGCGCGAGCGACCCCGGCTCGACGTGGACGGCCGCGGCGGCCAGCACGACGTCGTCGGCGTTCTGCGCCCGCGTGTCAGCGACCTCGTCGTAGAGGGGACGGCGCTTCTCGTACAGCGCGCGGAAGGTGAGCTCGTTGCGCGCGAGCGGCCGGTCTCCGACGCGCGCCCGTGCCCACGCGTCATCTACCGACACGTCGAGCAGCACGGTGAGCGCGCGCTCGCGCAACGCGTCGCGTACCTGCGCGGACCCCACAGCGCCGCCGCCGAGCGCGAGCACCATCGGTTCCGGCGAGCGGAGCTTGTCGAGCGTGACGTTCGCCTCCTTCGCCCGGAAGAGCGCTTCGCCCTGCTCGAAGAGCTTCGGGATCGCGTGTCCGGTGGCGTCCTCGACCGCGCGGTCGAGGTCGACGAACGGCCGCCCGATGCGCGCAGCGACCTCCTCGCCGACCGTCGTCTTGCCAGCGCCCATGAAGCCGACGAGGGCAACGTGCTTCGTCAGCGCGCCGTCCACGGGATCCGCTCGAGGTAGGCACGGTGCGCTGCGACGAAATCGTCGAGCGAGTCGCCGCCGAACTTCTCGCGCGCGGCGCGGGCGAGCTCCCAGGCGACCGCCGCCTCGGCGACGACGGCGAGCGCTTCGACGGCGGCCACGTCGCTGCGCTCGACGAGCGCCTCGCCTGCCTCGCCGCTTTCGAGATCGACCGAGCGCAAGGGCTTCATCAGCGTCGGCAGCGGCTTCATCGCCGCGCGGACGACGAGTTCCTCGCCGTTCGTGACGCCGGCCTCGAGACCGCCGGCGCGATTGGTCTCGCGTACGAAGCCCGGCAACAGCTCGTCGTGCGCTTCCGAACCGCGCAGACCCGCGAGCGCGAAGCCGTCGCCGATCTCCACGCCCTTTACGGCCTGGATGCCCATCAGCGCGGCGGCGAGGCGGGCGTCGAGCCGGTCTTCGCGCGTTGCGTACGAGCCGAGCCCGGGCGGGACCCCGCGGGCGCGCACCTCGACCACGCCGCCGACGGTGTCGCGCTCCGCGCGCGCCTCGTCGATCCGGGCGCGCAGCGCCTCTTCGTCCGCGACCGCGCCGGCGACCTCGATTCCGAGCTCGTGCAGCAGCGCCTTCGCGACCGCGCCGGCCGCAACGTAGGCGGCCGTGTGGCGGGCGCTTGCGCGCTCGAGCGCGTCGCGCGCGTCGTCGAGCCCGTACTTGAGCGTGCCCGCGAAGTCCGCATGGCCGGGCCGTGGCAGCGTGACCGGCTTCGTGCCCTTGCCTTCCGGCTCGCCCTCGGGCGGCCACGGGCTCATCCCCCACGTCCAGTTCCGGTGATCGCGGTTGCGGACGACGAGCGCCAGCGGTGTCCCGAGCGTCCGCCCGTGGCGTAGCCCCGCGAGCACCTCGACCTCGTCCTGCTCGATGCGCTGCCGCGGCGAGCGGCCGTAGCCTTCCTGCCGTCGTCGCAGGTCGGCGTCGATCGCGTCCTTGTCGAGCGTCAGGCCCGCCGGCAGACCGGACACGATCGCGACGAGCGCAGGGCCGTGCGACTCGCCCGCCGTTGCCAGCCTGAGCGTCACGCGGCAGAGCGTACTGCCGCGCGCATCACCTCCACCGGCGCCGGGATCCCCGTCCAGAGCTCGAACGACGCCGCGCCCTGTGCCAGCAGTACCTCTAGGCCGTCGAGAACGTGCGCGCCGGCGGCGCGGGCCGCGGCCGCGGTCGCCGAGTCCGGGTACGGCAGGTCGACGAGCGTCTGCCCCGGCCCGAGCTCCACGAGCACCTCGTCGCGCGCCGACGTCGCGTTCACGACGAGATCAGCGTCGCGGACGTCGGGCGGCCATTCGCCCCTGCGCGAGAACACGCGAGCGCGCGGGAGCGCCTGCACGAACGCCTGCGCTGCGCCGCCGTCGCCGAGGATCGCAGGGCGCTCGGCCTGCAGGCCGGCGAGGATCGCGGCGTCCGTGGTGCCGCCGAAGGCGCGGCCGTCGCGGAAGACGAGCGTGTTCACCGAGGGCGCTTCGGTCTCGACGAGACGCGCGACCGCGAGCTTGTGCGGCGCGGTCACGTTCGCTCCTGCGAACCCCGTGGCCTCGAGACCGCGAACTGCCTCCGCGAGCCGCTCGGGTGGGACGTCGAGTGCGACGTAGGCCCAGTCGAGAGCGCGCGCCGCGAACCCGGCGTTCTGCATGCGCGGCGAGAGCGAGTGGGCGACGGGGTGGCCGAGCAGCGCGACGAGCGTTGTCGACGCTCCGATCACGTGTTTTGCGCGACGCGCCGGCGCGCTTGGGGACACATCGGCACGAACTTGGCGCACCCGCGGCGCACTCCGGGGAATGTTTCCGCGATACGCTCGGCCGCGAGGGCGGCGGGCGCGGCCCCACCCTGGGTGGGGGTGTGGGCGGATCTTCGGGACACGTCTGGGTCAGCCCCCGTAGCCGTGCTCGGCGAGGTAGCGGTTGAACTCCGCCTCGTTCGCCGTGAAGAAGTGATGCACCTTGTCCGGCTTCCGGACGAAGAAGAGGTAGTTGACCTTCGCGGGATGGGCCGCGGCCTGCATGGAGGCGAGCCCCGGGTTGGCGATCGGCGTCGGCGGGAGCCCGGGCAGCTTGCGCGTGTTGTACGGGTTGTCGGAGTCGAGCTGCGACTTGCGGATCGACTCCGTCGGCGGGATGTCCAGTCCGTAGCGCAGCGTTGCGTCGATCTGGAGCTTCATTCCCGCCTTCATTCGGTTGTAGATCACCGCTGCGACCAGCGGCCGCTCGTCGGGTGCGAGCGTCTCCTTCTCGACCATCGACGCGATGATCAGCACGTCGTAGGGGGTCAGCTTCTTCGACTTCGCGTAGTCGAGGTCGAGCTTCGACCAGTTGCGGTCGAATGCGGCGAGCTGCTTGTTGACGAGCTGCTTCGTGGTCGTGCGCGGCAGGAACTCGTACGTGGCGGGAAAGAGAAAGCCCTCGAGAATTCGCCGCTTGCCGTCGCCCGCGAGCTTGCCGGGCAGGCGCGAGCGGCGCGTGAGCCGGGCGTACTGCGCCGCACGAAGGTATGGCTTCACGTTGCGCCTCCGGGCGGCGATCTTGTTCACGGCGGTGATCCGCTCGGCCATCTGCTCGATCGTGAAGCCCTCCGGGAAGACGATCCTGAGCGGCTTCGGCGGGGGCGCGACTGCCGTCGTCGCAGGCGGCGGTGGGTCGTCTCTGACCGCGCCGAGCGCGAGCGCACCGACCCAGGCGACGGCGGCAAGCACGCCGAGCAGCACGACGAACGCGAGCGCACGGCGTGTCGCGAGCTGCCGTCCCGTCGGGCGCGGACGCCCCGGAACCGGTGGCCTTACCGGTTCGCCCATGCCAGGTAGCTGGTCAGCAGATGCGCCGCCGCGCGCGCGTCCTCCGGCGCGTCGCCGCCGCCGGCCGACGCGAGCGCCGTCGTAAAGCGCTCGTCGAAGCTCTCCACAGGAATGTTCACTACCTCGCGCAACGCTTCGACGAACCGCTCGGTCGCGCGCGCCTGCTCACCGTGCTCGCCGCGGAGCGTCAGCGGCAGGCCAACGACGATGCGCTCGGCCTCCTGCTCGCGGACCACGTCGGCCAGTCTGCGCAGCCCTTCGTCGCTCGCCGCCCGCTCGACGACGCAGAGCGGTCGTGCCAGCGTGCCCGTGGGATCAGAGACCGCGACGCCCGTGCGCGCGGTGCCGAAATCCAGCGCGACGACCTTCACTCCAGCGCGCTGAGGATCAGCCGCTCCGCCTCTGCGAGCGCCTCGGGGAGCCTGTCGGGTTGCGTGCCGCCCGCGCGCGCCATCGTCGGCCGGCCGCCGCCGCCTCCGCCGATCAGCGCCGCGGCCTGCTTGATCACCGCGCCCGCGTCGAGGCCGCGCTGCTCGAGCGAGCGGTCGAAGTTGAGGACGAGATGCGCGTTGCCGTCCACGCGCGAGCCGACAACGACCGCCGCCGGCGCGTGCTGCTGCTTCAGCTTGTCGGAGAGCGCCAGCAGGTCGTCGGCGGAAGCCGACTTCGCCTCGATGACGATGATCTCGACGTCGCCTGCCTTCTTGCGCCGCTCGTCGACGACCTCCGGGCCGGCAGTGTCCGCCTTCGGCTTGCGCGCTTCCTTGCGGACGCGTTCGAGCTCGACGCGGAGCTCGTCGGCCTCCTCGCCGCGCGCACGCAGGAGGGCCCACGCCTCGCCGGCCGTGACGGCCTCGATCCGGCGGCTTCCCGCCCCCACGGAGCCCTCGCTCAGGATCACGAACGGCCCGATCTCGGCCGTGGTGCGCACGTGCGTGCCGCCGCAGAGCTCACGCGAGAAATCGTCGATCTCGACGACACGGACCTCGTCGCCGTACTTCTCGCCGAAGAGCATCATCGCCCCGAGCCGGCGAGCCTCGACGATCGGCGTCACGTAGGCGCGCACGGGATGGTTCTCGAACACCCTCGCGTTCACGCGCCGCTCGATCTCCTCGCGCTGCTCGCCGGTGAGCGCCTGCCCGTGCGTGAAGTCGAAGCGGAGCTTGTCGGGCCGGACAGCGGAGCCGGCCTGCTTCGCGTGTTCGCCGAGCACCTCCTGAAGCGCCTTGTGCAGGAGATGCGTCGCCGTGTGGTTCGCCATCGTCGGGAAGCGCACCGACCACGGCACAACCGCGCGCACGCGGTCACCCGGCGCGAAGCCCTCGCCGCGGAAGAGCAGCACCTGGTCGTCGTCGAAACGGAACGCCTGCACAAGCTCCGCCTGCGCGCCGGTCTCCTCGTGGATCAAGACGCCCTGGTCGGTCACCTGACCGCCGCCTTCGGGGTAGAACGGCGACTCACGCAGCTTGGCGAGGAACAGGTCGTTGCCGAGTTCCTCCAGCGCACCGAGCTGAGTGAGCACGTCGAGCTTCTCGTAGCCGACGAACTCGGTCCGGAAGCCCGCGCTCTTCGAGAACTCCGCCGCGCGCACGTCGTCCTTCGCCGCCGCGCTCCGGGAGCGCTCGCGCTGCTCCGCCATGCGGCGCGTGAACTCCTCCTCGTCGACTGCGAGCCCGCGCTCCTCCGCCAGCTCGCGCGTGAGCTCGAGCGGGAAGCCGTACGTGTCGTGGAGCAGGAACGCGTCCTCGCCCGAGATCGCGCCGCGCTTGGCGATCTCCTCGAAGAGCTTCATCCCGCGCGCGAGCGTCTCGGAGAAGCGCTCCTCCTCGGCGCGCACGATCTGCTCGACCTCCTCGGCATGCTCGCGGAGCTCCGGGTACGAGTCCTCCATCTGCGCGGTCACGACGCGGGTCACCGGCCACACCTCCTCCAGGCCGATTCGCTGCCCGTGCTGGACCGCCCGTCGGATGATCCGGCGCAGCACGTACCCGCGGCCTTCGTTCGACGGAACGACGCCGTCGGCGACGAGGAAGGTCATCGCGCGTCCGTGGTCGGCGATCACACGGTGCGCCTTGGTGGCCGTTGCGTTGTCTCCGTAGGCGACACCGCTGTTTTCCGCGACCCAGGCCATGATCTCCTGGTAGCCGTCGGTGTCGAAGATCGAGTCGACCTCCTGGATCAGCATCGCTCCGCGCTCGAGCCCGAACCCGGTGTCGATGTTCTGCTTCGGCAGCGGCGTGACCGAGCCGTCCGCGCCGAGATCGAACTCCATGAAGACGAGGTTCCAGAACTCGATGAAACGGTCGCAGTTCTCGCAGTTCGGCCCGCAGGTCGGCAGGCCGCAGCCGTACCGTTCTCCGCGGTCGTAGTGGAGCTCGGAGTCAGCGCCGCACGGGCCGGTATCGGCCGCCTGCCAGAAGTTCTCCGCGCGCGGGAAGCCGACGATCCGCTCG
>DASYUZ010000016.1:0-17849 GCA_036000665.1 Gaiellaceae bacterium | reverse complement strand
CGGGCGAGGCGGTCCTCCAGTGGGGCCGCCTCGTCCTCCCGCCCACGCTCGCGCAGGAAGCGCGCGTAGCGCTCGAGCGTCTCGCGCTCGGTCAGGCGGAACGGGCTGGTCTCCGCCCTCTCCAAAGCCGAGCGGAACAGTTCCTCGGCCTCCGCGTCCTTGCCCTGCGCCGCGCGCACGATCGCCAGCGCGAACGTGGTCGTGATCTGGGAGAGCGCGTCCTGCGGGCCGACCGTCTCGCGCGCCTCGAGCGCCCACCGCTCGGCCTCCTCGATCCGCCCCTGCGCGACGAGCAGCTCCGCGAGGGCGCGCTGCCCCTCGCAGAGGTACGCGCGGTCGCCGAGCCTCTTCAGGGTCTTGATCGCCTCCCGGATGTGGGCCTCCGCCTCGTCGAGATCTCCGCGCTTCCACGCCAGCGAGCCCAGGTGCTTGAGCGTCCAGGCGATGCCCGCCTGGAAGCCGACCTCCTTGTACAGCTCGTGGGCCGCCTCGAACGCCGTCTCGGCGTCGGCGAGGTTGCCCTCGATCAGGTTCAGCGTGCCGCAGCGCTCGAGGGCGACCGCACGCACCAGCACCCCGCCGCTCTCCTCGGCGAGCTCGAGGCCGCGCGCGAGCAGCTCCCGCGCCTCGGCGAGCTCGAGCTTTGTCATGTAGATCGAGCCGAGGCTCTGCACGCCGCTCGCCTCGAGGTCCTTCCGTCCGGCGTCGTGCGCCGCCTCGATCACCTTGCGCAGGTACTTCTCGGCAGTCTCGTGGTCGCCGACCCAGCTCGCGATCTGGACGCGTACGTTGAGCGCCTCGACCTTCGAGCCGACGGGCGCGTCCTCGGGAAGCGTGTCGAGCGCACGCGTCGCGAGCTCCTTCGCGGTGCCGAGATCGCGGCCAGTGAAGAGTGCGACCTCGGCCAGGGCGGCGAGTGCGGTCGCTTCGAGCTTTCGATTTTCCTGCTCGACTGCCGCCGCCCGTACCGCTTCCATCTCGGCGGACACCGCGTGCATGTCGCCGAGCCGCTGGGCCGCGCGCGCCGCGAGCCAGCGGCGCTCGAGCGTCGGCTCGAGCTCCGTCGAGCGGACGAGCAGATGGCGGGCGGTGCGGAACGCCTCGCGGCCCATCGCGCGGCGGCCTGCGTGCTCGAGCGCCGTCGCCGCCTCGGCCGCGAGCTCGCGCGGCGCGGAGCCGTCCAGCTCCGCGAGCAGGTAGGCGGCGCGGTCGAGGTGAAACGCGCGAATCTCGAGCAGCTCGTCCCCGGCACGCTCCTTCAGCCAGCCGGCGAAGCGCGCGTGCAGGGCGGCGCGTGCGGACTTGGACAGCCCCTGGTACGCGACCTCGCGGATCAGGACGTGCTTGAACTTGTACGCCCGCTCGCCGGTGATCGAGGAGCGCGACTCCGGGACGATCAGGTCCCGCATCACGAGGCTCTCGGTCAGCGGAGCGAGGTCGTCGAGCTCGGGCGAGAGGTGCGCGACCGAGCCCTCCCAGAAGATGCGCCCGACCAGCGCAGCGCGCTGCAGCACGCGCTTCTCGGGCGCCGGAAGGCGGTCGATGCGCGCCGCAATCAGCGCCTGGAGCGTATTCGGAATCGAGCCGGGCAGATTCCACGTCCCGTCCTGCTCGACGAGCATCCGGATCGTCTCCTCGACGAAGAGCGGGTTGCCCTCCGTGACGTCGAGGATCTCGTCGCGGCAGGCCGGGTCGAGCGTGGTGCCGGCCAGCAGCGCGTCGATCAGCTCCTCGCTCTCGTCGTCGGCGAGCGGCTCGAGCTCGATCGCCGCCGAGCGCAGACGGCCGCCGCCCCACGACGGGCGGACCTCGAGCAACTCGGGGCGTGCGAGGCAAAGGATCAGGAGAGGTGCGTCGCGCACGTGCTCGGCCAGGTGTTCGACGAGCTCGAGCAGCGGCTCCTCTGCCCAGTGGATGTCCTCGAACACGAGCACGAGCGGCTGCGGATCGGCCAGCTTCGCCGCGAACTCGCGGGCGGCCCACGCGATCTCCTGCTGCGAGCGCTCGGCCTCGACGAGCTCGAGCACCCCGGCCGCCAGCCCGAGCAAGTCCGCAACGGCCTCGTCCTCGCAGCAGGCACGCAACTTGTCGAACGCCTCGCGGACGGGCTCGTCGTCGTGGATGCCCGCAGCCGTCTTCACCATCTCCGCGAGCGGCCAGTAGGTGATGCCCTCGCCGTAGGGAAGGGAGCGGCCGCGCAGCACGGTCGCGCCGTCGAGGGTATCGGCGAACTCGTGCGCAAGCCGGCTCTTCCCGACGCCGGGCTCGCCGAAGATCGTCACGAGGTGCGCGCGGCGGTTGCGGACCGCGCGCGAGTACGTTCCTTCGATGAGTGCAAGCTCGAGATCGCGCCCGACGAGCGGCGCGTAGACGCTCGTCCTCCGGGCCGCGCCGTCGAGCACGCCGACCGCGCGCCACGCCCAGATCGGCTCGTCGCGGCCGCGCACCGGCACCGGGCCCACGTCCTCGACCTCGACGCGGTCCAGCGTCAGCCGGTACGCGCTGGGGCCGATCAGGATCTGACCCGGATTCGCGCTCTGCTGGAGCCGTGCCGCGATGTTGACGGCCTCGCCGGTCGCGAAGGTGGCGTCGCCGTCCTCAACGACGACCTCGCCCGCCTCGATGCCGACGCGCGCTTCGAGCTCGAGCTCGTGCGTGGCCTCGAGGATCGCGAGCGACGCGCGCACGGCGCGCTCGGCGTCGTCCTCGTGGGCCTGCGGGACCCCGAAGGCAGCCATCACGGCGTCCCCCGCGAACTTCTCGACCAGGCCTCCGTAACGCTCGATGCAGTGCGAGACGTCCTCGAAGAAGCGGTTCACTCGCCGGCGGACGATCTCGGGATCGGTCCGCGAGACGACGGCGGTCGAGTCGACCAGGTCCACGAAAAGCACGGTGGCGAGCTTCCGCTCCACACCCACAAGTGTAGGAACGTTGGAGGCTGAATGGATCTTCCCTTCGTAATGGCCCGGGAAAGTCGTTCGTGGAGTACCAAACGCCACTTGCAAATCAGGTCGTAGCGATCACGAAGATCGCCTTCACGGCGCTCCTACCCACACCGCAGGCGGCGCCGAGGTTCCGGGTTAGCATCATCCCGTGCTTGACCCCAAGGTCTTCAAGGCGTACGACGTCCGCGGCGTCTACGAGAAGGACCTCGACGAGGAGGGCGCGTACGCGATCGGTCGCGCGTACGTCGAGCACTTCGAGCCGCGGAAGATCGCCGTCGGGCACGACATGCGCGTCTCCTCGCCCTCCATGGCGAAGGCGGCGATCAAAGGCGCCGCCGACGGCGGGGCCGACGTGCTCGACCTGGGGCTCGTCGGCACCGAGATGGTCTATTTCGCGGTCGGAGCGCTCGGGCTCGACGGCGGGATCGAGGCCACGGCCTCGCACAACCCGAAGGAGTACACGGGCATGAAGATCGTCCGCCGAGGCGCGCTGCCGGTCGGCGGCGAGTCCGGCCTGCTCGAGGTGCGCGACCGCGCGCTCGCCGGCTTCGGCGAGGTCAAACGCCGGGGCAACGTCGAGCCGTACGACATCTGGCCCGCGTACGTCGAGCGCGTGCTCTCGTTCGTCGACGTCTCCGCGATCAAGCCGCTCCGCGTCGTGATCGACGCCGCGAACGGGATGGCCGGCGTGATGCTGCCGCCGATCCTCGACCGCTTGCCGATCGACGCGCGGACGTACTACTTCGAGCCGGACGGGACGTTCCCGAACCACGAGCCGAACCCGCTCCTGCCCGAAAACCGCGAATTCATCATCGCGAAGACGCGTGATGAGAGCGCGGACCTCGGCGTAGCGTTCGACGGCGACGCCGACCGCTGCTTCTTCGTCGACGATACGGGCGAGTTCGTGCCCGGCGACTTCATCACCGCGCTGCTCGCAGAGTCGATCCTCGACAAAGAGCCCGGCGCGAAGATCATCTACGACGTGCGGGCGAGCTGGGCCGTTCCCGACACGATCGAGCGCGCGGGCGGCGTGCCGCTG
Source organism: Gaiellaceae bacterium (assembly GCA_036000665.1). GTDB lineage: Bacteria > Actinomycetota > Thermoleophilia > Gaiellales > Gaiellaceae > JACCTU01. Next base: position 13,865 of record DASYUZ010000016.1, on the reverse strand, counting down.
ATCAACCGCGTCGGCCACGCCTTCATCAAGCACCGGATGCGCAAGGAAGATGCCGTCTTCGGCGGCGAGGTCTCGGGCCACTACTACTTCCGCGATTTCTCGCAGGCCGACTCCGGCGTCGTGCCGTTCCTGCTCGTACTCGAGCTGATCTCGAAGCGCGGTCAGAAGCTCTCCGAGATCCTCGCGCCGTACCGCGACCGGTACTTCCTGACCGGAGAGCTGAACACGCCGGTCCAAGACGTGCCAGTCAAGCTTCAGGAGCTCAAGGAGCGCTTCGGCTCTGTAGGAAACGTGTCGCACCTCGACGGTATCTCCGTCGACTTCGACGACTGGCACTTCAACGTCCGTCCCTCCAACACGGAGCCGCTGCTTCGCCTCAATCTCGAGGCGCGGACGAAGGAGCAGATGGAGCGGCGGCGGGACGAGGTGCTCGGACTCATCCGCAGCTAGTACCGGGGACCTAGTTCGTGCGAATACATCGTTCGTCCAATAGCGGCTGCGCTCCGCGGCGGAGACGATCGGCCGCTCAAAGGACGGCGTCCACACGGGGACGCGTGTCGGGGGAAGGGAGGAACGATGAGAACGACTGCGGCCACGCTGCTCCTCGTGACGGTCGCGGTCGCGATGTCCGCGGGTGCGTCCGCGCGGCCGTCATACGTGCCGCCGCCGTACGAGCTCTGCGGCCAGGTGCTCGACCCGAGCATCGACGTCGCGACCGGCATCATCTCGTCCGAGGTCGACGCCGTGAACTCGGACATCGGGTTCGCGTACGACCCCGGAACGACGACGACGACGTGTTACGACTGGAGCGTCGACCCGCCCTACGAAGGGCCCTACTTCGAGAACGAGCTCGAGGCCGCCGCGGCAGATCCGGCGCCGCCCGCCACCCCCGCAAGCGCGCAGCCGACGTGGCGGAACCTCTACGACTGGCCGAACGGGCACGGGTATGTCGGCTGGCGGTCGAGCTCCAGCGCACCTCCCGGGGCATACGGGATCGCGACGAACCTCGGCGGGAACTTCGGTCTCTGGCTGTGGCCGGCCGGCGGCGACTACCTCGGCACGTATGAGGCCGAATGGACCTACACGGCGCCCGGCACGACGCGCATTCAACGGCTCACGCTCGCCTTCGCCTACCGCAACAAGCTGCTCGCGCACCACTGCATCACGGTCGGGCTGCGCACCGACTCCTCAGTCGTCACCCAGACGGAATGGTGCAAACCTGTCAAGCCACCGGACAGCCAGCGCGAGGTCAACGTCGTGTTCGCGGATCCGGGTGCGAACCCGACCTCGAAGACGCTCTTCTTCAAGATCCGCATGGACTGCAAGGATGCGGCGTCGTGCGTCAAGCACATCCCTGCGCTCGACCCGCTGGCCACTGCCGGCTTCGCCCGCCTCAAGCTCGTCGACATGACACTCGTCGACGACGACCTCCCGAACGTCACGCCTTCCGGATCATTCTGGGAGCTCGACGGGAACTACAGCAACGGGCGCGTGTCGTACGACCTCACAGTCGACGCGGCCGACGCCGGTGCAGGGATCACCCGCTCTTGGGTCGAGCGGCTGGGCGCAGGAACGCTCTTCTCTAGCTCGGCCCCATGCGACCCGACACACCACACCGAGGTGCTCGACAGCCGCATCTGCCCGCCCGGGCACTCGTTCACGACAATGATCGACACGAACCCGTTCCCTGAGGGAACGAACCGGTTCGTCGCCAGGGCGAGCGACCCTGCGGCGAACGTCGGCGAGAGCGACCCGTGGACCGTCTACATCGACCGGACGCCGCCGGGAGCGCCCACGAACGTCGCCCTCAGCGGATTCGACGGCTCGCTCGGGATCGCGACGGTCAGCTGGGACGAACCAGTCGACCCGCCGCTTCCGGACGGTGTCGCCGGTTCCGGTGTACGGACCTACGAGGTTCGCTACGCGGTCAACGGCGGTGCGTTCGTCTCGTTCGTCGCGGACGAGACGAGCGTCGACGTCGGCGGTCTCGCGAGCGGCGACACCCTGACCGTCGAGGTGAGGGCGATCGACCGGGTTGGGAACACGTCCGCCGCCGCGGTCGCGACGTTCACCATGCCCGCGGTCTCGACGCCCCGCGGGCCGGTCCTGACGGGTCGGCTCATCGACGGCACCGGTTCGGGCGTCGGCGGTGAAGTGACGATCCACCTCGACCGCGAGAGTCAGACGCAGCTTCCGGTCGGCTCCGCAGCCGCGGGCGCCGACGGCGCGTTCGCCCTGCAGGTCTCGCCGGAGCACGCGGCTGCCGTGGCGGCAGAAGCACTCGCGAATGGCGGCTGGGTGAACCTCGACGTATCTGCGACTGACGGGCGGTTCGTCTTCAACGGGCCGGTCGCGCGAAAGATCGGCGTGAGCGGTTGGACGGACGGCGACGGCGATCCCGCGCCGATGACGATCACGCTCGTACCCGACGCGCCGGGCGTGACGGCGGTCCCGACGGCGCTGCGCTCGCTCGCCGGTGCGCAGCGGGTGGAGCAGGTCCCTCAATGCACGTTGCTCAAGGAGGCGATCGCACAGGACAACCGCTTCGCGACGATCGGTGAGCTTCACACCGGCGATGACCAGCACGCGTTCTTCGAGTACGGTCAGCAGGCCGACTCCCACGTCGAGGTTGGCTTCTCGACCGACGGCATCAAGTGGAAGGGCAACGGCAGCGTTCACGTGCAGACGTCGCTCGGATCGAGCAATGAGGCCGGCATCCGCTTCAACGCGCGGGCGAACTTCGGCCGGCTGTTGCGGTCGGAGTTTCGCTACGTCAAGTATCGGTACGACTACTTCTGCCCGTTCGTGCACAAGACGTGGTTCGAGATCAGAGCGACGCGCTGGCTCGGAGGCGCACGGCTCGGCGCGGATGTCACCGAGTTCAATCACCGGTGCCTGACGACCTTCGCGCAGTTCCGGTCGCCCTTCGCGGCCGGGACCGACGCATTCCGCCGCTCCAACAAGGCGTTGACCTTCGGCGGCGGGGCGAGCGCCTTCGGGGTCTCGCTCGACATCCGGAGCGGCTTCTCGAAGTGGGTCGAATCGCACTGGTTCTTCGGGCGGAGGTCCTCCACCTACTGGCTCTGCGGAAACGACGACAACTACCTGCAGGCGAAGCGAATCTTCGCCGGAGGATGACGCGCCGGGGGCTGGTCACGGCGATCATGCTCGTGCTCGTCGGCGGAGCGGGCGCGTATCTCGCGCTCCGCTCCGCCGACGGCGGTGCCGTCGGCGGCGGTCCGCTCGGGCCGCCGCGCGACGCCGGCTACTTCAGCGTCGGAGGGGCGACGGATCCAGGGCGGGCGATGTCCTTCGGGCTGCTCGTCGTCGAGAACGGGAGCGAGCGGACGGCGACGCTCGAGGCGGTCGAGCTCGCGCGCGCGACCGCGGGGATGCGAATCGTCGGGAGCTACGCGCAACCTGTCCGCGCCGGGCCCGCCGTCGGGTTCGTGAACGGCTTCCCGCCTGCGAACGCCACGCGAGCGCGCAGCGCCGTGGCCGGCTACCGGCTCGCGCCCGGTACGGAGGTGCGTATCGTCGTCGGCCTCACGGTCGAGCGCAGCGGCCGCTTCGTCTCGCGCGCGCTGCGGCTCTCCTACCGTGTCGGCGACGACCGCTACCGGGCGGACTGGCCGCTCGGCGTGCGTCTCTGTGCGCCGAGACGTCAGTACTTCGGACACTGCCGTGCGCCGACCGGATGATCTCCGGGCACGGGATCACGTGGATCATCGTCTTCGCCTTCGCGTTCGCCTTCACCGGCTGCTCCGGCGGCGGCGAGAGCGGCGCTCCGGCGAGGACCGGCACCGGCCTGGAGGCGCTCCTCGTCGGCCGGCTGTTCGGAGATGCGGCGGGGCGGTGCGTGTGGGTCGGCACTCCGACGAGCGGCGCGCAGGTCGCATGGCCGAAGCGGTACCGGATCGCCTTCCGTCCCGTTCGCATCGAGGATCGGACCGGCGTCGTGCTCGCGCGGAGCGGCGATTGGATTCGGATGGGCGGCGGCTTCGTCGACACCCTCCCCGCCGACGCTGGGTGCCCCGGCGGCGGCGAGCCGGGGAAGTGGCTCCCGGCGCGCGAGCTCGAGTTCCTCGACGGGAAGCGGCCACCCGAGGCACCGACAGGCGGCTAATCAGGGCCGTCGAGCAGCGTCCGCGCCGCGATCACCGCCTGTACGCGCGACTCCACACCGAGCTTCTCGAAGATGTGGTACACGTGCACCTTCGCGGTCTTCTCGCTGATGTAGAGCCTGCGTGCGATCTCGGCGTTGCCGAGCCCCTGTGTGATCAGATCGAGCACCTCGTTCTCCCGCGGCGTCAGGACCGTGAACTGGTGCGCGTCGGCATCTTTCTGGCGGATCGCGATACCGGCTTGACGGGCGAGGGCGTGATCGTTCGCGCGGCGCGCGAGGTCTCGGACGAGCACGCGCGTCGTCTCGTTGCCCGCCGCGATTCGGAGCAGCTCCGGACATGCTCGGTACCCGACGACGAGCGGGTCGACCATCTCCGCGTCGGCGGCGGCGCGAATGAGGCGGACGACGTCGGCGTGTAGGCGCGCGCCGTTCCGTCCCGAGACGATTCTCAGGATCAAGGGTGCCAGGCGGGCGTAGAATCGCGCCTCGATCGACGTCACCGCCTCCGCCGCGCGCGCGGTCTCGACGCGCGCCCGTGTTGCGTCGCCCGCCGCCGCCGCCGCGATCGCGAGCAGGCCGGCGTGTTCGGCGACCGTCGTCAGCACGTCCTCTGCACGCGCGTTTACCGGGTCGAGCGCGGCGCCGGGCTCACCTCGCGCCAGCTGGATCTTCGTGCGCAGGATCAGGTGCTGGGCGAGCAGCGCGCGCGTGTGCTCGATGCCGAGCGACTCGACCTGCTCCAGTGTCTGCTCCGCGCGGGCGAACCGCCGCAGCCCGATGTCCGCGGCGGCGCGATGGCACAGCGAGAACGCACTCTTGATCCGCCCGAGCCGAAACTCCTGGCAGGTCGCGACTGCGCGCTCGCTCAGGTCGCGTCCGAGTCGGTAGTCGCCGCGCGAGACGGCGAGGTACGCGCCCGCGGCGAGAAAGGTCGTCGTCGCCATCGGGTCGCTCGCTTCCGAGCAGGACTCGAGCAGCTGCTTGGCGTCGTTCCAGATCCCCGCGAGCGTTCCGTTCCGCGTCCCACGGAACACGATCGCCGACACGAGACGCAGACGGGCGTCGAGCTCCTCCGGCGCGAGCGCCTCGAACCGCGCGACGAGGTCGTTCAGCTCGCGCGCGTCGAGCTCCGCCGAGGCGGCGATCGCTCCCCAGAGCGCCGCTGCCCGCATTCGCTCGCCCGTCGCGCTCTCGCTGGCCCGCAGGTGGCAGTCGAGCGCGCGGCGGTCGTCAGAGAGTAGGTGGTAGCTCCGTCCTGCCAAGTGCCAAGCTGCCGCGAGGCTCGCATCGTCGGATGGAAGCGCACGCGCGACGTCCATGGCAGTGGCTGCGGCGTCGAAGAAGCGGCCGCGCCGGTGCAGGACCTCCGCACGCGCGAGCACGAGAACCGGAAACGACTCGAGCGCGTCGCCGACCGCTGCGAGCGCCCGCTCCACCGTCTCCACGCGCCCCGCATCGAGTAGGCGGCCGACGACGTCGGCGAGGACTTCTGCGGCGAGGTCGAGTCGGGACGATGCAACCGCAAGCTCGAACGCCTCCTGCCAACGCGAGGAGGCGCGCGCGTGCGCAATGGCCGCGGCATAGAGCGCGTCACGCTGCGCCGGGCGTTCGCTCTCGAGCTTCTGGAGCAGGAACTGCCGGAGCAGCGGGTGGAACCGGAAGCTCCCGGCACGAGTCGGATGAAGCAGCCCGTCGTCGCGGAGCGTCTCGATCGCCGCGCCGGGCCGTTCGAAGCCGAGGACCTCCTGCGCGACGGAGGCGTCGATCAGCGACGGCACGGCGGCCGCAAGCATGAACTCCTGGACGTCGTCCGGCTGCCCGCGCACGACCTCCTCGGCCAGGTAGCGGTAGAGCGCATCGGCAATCCGCTCGCGCGGCACGGGCACCGTCGCGGAGAGCGCCGCGAGCCCAACGACGGCAGGCCAGCCGTGTGCGAGCTCGATCAGCGCCGCCACCGCCGCTCCCGAACCATCGGCGACAGCCGCGACCTCTTCCGGCGTCATCGCGAGCTCGTCCGCGCCGAGCTCCATCACCTCGCCGTAGAGGATGCGGCGCGCGCTCGCCCAGCCCGGACGCCGTCGCGCCGTCACGAGCAGCCGAACCGGCGAGAGCGCGAGCAGCCAGTCGACGAATTCCTCGACGGCCGACGAGGCGGCCACGAGGTGGTAGTCGTCGATGACGAGCCACGCATCGGACGGCCAATCGGCCAGGTCCTCCGACAGCAGCTCTGCGAGCGGACGGGCTGCCTCATCCGGCCGCTGGCCGACCCGGAGGCGCTGCCGCAGGCGCTCGCCCGCTTCGGGGACGATGCGCGCGACCGCGTCGGCCAGCGCGCTCGAGAACGCCGCGAGGTCGGCGTCCGAGGGTGACGCGTCGCACCAGGCGAATTGCCGCTTACGCTCGAGCCACTCGATCGCGAGCGTCGTCTTGCCGTAACCCGCGGGGGCGGCAAGGACGACGGCCTGCGCGGCGGTTGCATCGAGCGCCTGTGTGAGGCGCGGGCGGCAAACATGGCGCGGCGACAGGCGCAGTGTCTGTTCCACTCACAGACAGTAACGCGCTCGGTGCGCCGTGGCACGTAGGACCAAAGTCGTATTGTCGCCGGACGACGCGTGTGCGATCTTCTTGCCCAGCACGCGAAAGGGGACTCGGTGAAAGCTCGGCTCTGCCTTCTGCTCGTGATCCTCGGCCTAGCGGGCGCCGCCGCGCCGACCGCTCTCGCCTCCGTCGACGACGGCTGGGACGGCTTCGACATTCCCTGCGGATACTCCGACGGCGACGACACACCAGCGCCTACCTACTGAGAACATCCACTGCTTCTCGCAATGGCCGGTCATGCGACGCTATGGCCGGTGACGACGCTCGAGCTCGGCTACACAACCGAACGTAAGCCGCCCTTCAAGTACGCAGCGCACACGCGCGTCGGCTTCTCCGACACGGACGCTCAGGGCATCGTCTATTACGGCCGCTACTTCCCCTACTTCGATCTCGCTCGGGTCGAGTATCACAGGCATCTCGGGCTGACGACCGATCAGCTCGGCGGGAACGAGTTCGTGATGCGCGCGCTCTCTGTCGAGTATCACGCGCCGGCCGTGTTCGACGACCTGATCGAGGTCTACGTGCGCCTCGCGCGAATCGGCCGCACGAGCGCAACCTACGAGTTCGCGGCATACCGCGCCGAGGACGATGTGCTGATGGTCACGGCGGCACAGACACTTGTGCTCATCGATCTCGAGGAACGCGAGGCCTGCCCGATCCCGGAGCGGTTTGTCGAGACGGTCCGCGCGTTTGAGGGAGAGGATCTCGAGCGGTGAGCGCCGACACCTACCGCGGAGCGCTCGACGCCGTCGACCGGATCGTGAATCGCGGCGAGGCCGACGTGGTGCTGCGCGCGGTGGTCGACCTGCTGCACGACCGGTTCGCGCACTACTCGTGGGTCGGGATCTACCTCGTCGAGGGCGGCGAACTCGTGCTCGGGCCCTGGCGCGGGCCCGAGGCGACCGAGCACGTCCGGATCCCCGTCGGCCAGGGGATCTGCGGCGCGGCGGCCGCGACCGGCCGCACGGAGATCGTCGACGACGTGAACGCCGACCCGCGCTACCTCGCCTGCTTCCCCTCGACCCGCTCGGAGATCGTCGTCCCGATCGCCTTCCAGGGCCAGGTCGTGGGCGAGATCGACATCGACAGCGACGAGCCCGCCGCCTTCGGCGAGGCCGATCGGGCGTTCCTCGAGCGGGTCGCGATCCTGATCTCCCCCCACGCGCTGACCGGCTGGGATACCGGCGGGGAGGCCTGGGAGCCTTAAGTCGAGCGGCCGAGGGGCCGATCTTGTCTCGATGGCCGCTTTCGCCCCCTCCGCCGCGGAGCTCGGCCGTGCCTACGGGCCCGAGGAGCTCCCGTCGTTTGCCGACGTCGGCGGCATGGACGAGCTCAAGAACGAGTTCCGCGACACGCTCGGGCTCGTGCTCGCGCACGCCGGCGAGGCCGAGCGCTACCGGATCACGTGGAACGGGCTCCTGCTCCACGGCCCGCCCGGCGCCGGCAAGACGTACGTGGCGCGCGCGACGGCCGGCGAGTTCGGCCTCTCGCTCTTCCAGGTCTCGACGAGCCAGATCCTGACCGCGCTCGTCGGCCAGTCGGCACGCAACGTGCCACGGCTCTTCGACCTGGCTTCGCAGCACCTTCCGTGCATCCTCTTCTTCGACGAGTTCGACGCCATCGCACAGCGTCGCGGCGAGCTGCCGAACCCGGAGGCGCGCCAGATCGTCAACCAGCTCCTCCAGACGCTCGAGCAGTACCGCAGCGTCCCGGAGCTGATCGTGATGGCGGCGACGAACGACCTCGACACGCTCGACGAAGCCGTGATCCGGCCCGGCCGGTTCGACCGGCACATCCGCGTCGACCTGCCCGACCAGGCTGCGCGCGAGGCGATCTTTGCGGCGCAGCTGCGCAACAGGCCGGTGGTGAAGGATCCCGATCTCGCCGATCTCGCGCGCCGCACCCGCGGGCTCTCGGCCGCTGCAGTAACGCAGGTGGTCGAGTCGGCCGCCATGGCGGCGCTGCGCGCGAACGCGGAGATCGATCACGAGCTTCTCGTCCGGGCGCTGCGCGAGCGCGGCGGCAAGGACCGCCCGACGATCGAGGACTGGAGTTGGGACCGCGTGATCCTGCCGGCCGATGTCAAGGCCGAGCTGCAGCAGCTGCAGATGCTCGTCGAGGACCCAGAGCGCGCCCGCGCGCTCGGCGTCGAGCCGCCCTCGGGCGTCCTCCTCGCCGGCCCTCCGGGAACCGGCAAGACCACGATTGCGAAGGTCCTCGCGGCCCAGGCGAGCTGCTCGTTCTACCCGGTCTCGGCCGGCGACCTGCTCAGCAAGTGGGTCGGCGAGTCCGAGCAGAACGTGCAGCGCCTCTTCGAGCGGGCGCGCGAGAACGCGCCCTCGATCGTCTTCATCGACGAGATCGACGCGCTCGGGGCCGATCGTGAGCTCGGCGCCGGCGTGCGGCCGATCAACCAGCTCCTCGAGGCAATGGACGGGATCGCAGGTCACGCAGGCGTTCTCGTCCTCGCCGCGACCAACCGGCCGGACCGGCTCGACCCGGCTCTCGTGCGGGGCGGCCGCCTTTCGCGCACGATCGTGATCCCGCTGCCCGACGAGGAAGCGCGGCACGCGATTCTCGCCGTCCATTCCGAAGCGATGCCCCTCGAAGAGGTCGACCTCGCGCACGTGGCCGCCGCCACCGACGGCTTCGCCGGCGCCGATCTGCACGCGCTGTGCCAGCAGGCCGCACTTGCTGCGCTCGTCCGCCAGAACGGGGCCGCCGCGCCGCCGCAGGTCAACGCGGCCGACTTCGACTCGGCGATCGCGAGCCTCCGCGCCTCTCGCGCGACCACCGGGAGCGCAGCGTGAGCGCGTACGGCTTCACGCTGGGGTCACTCACCCAGGTCGACGCGGACGACCTCCCTCGCTGGGTCGACCGCGGAGAGCGCGACCTCGACGCCGACGGTCTCGTTCGCGGACGCGAAACGGACGCGGCGCTCCACTTGACCGCACGTGTCGCCGGCCGCTCGGTCCAGCTGACCGTCTACAAGCAGCACGGGCGCGTCCGGCTGGAGGCCGAGGGCGCCGACCCGCGCGCGCTCGAGCGCTACCTGTGCGATCAGCTCGAGCTCACGGTGGTGAGCCAGGTCGAGCGCGCGCTGCCGAACGCCGCGCCGCAGCCCGAGAACGGCGACACACAGCAAAAGGCGTTGATGGAGATGTTTCGCGCGCTCGGCGGCCCCAAGCGCGTGCGCGGGTCCACGTCTGGCGGGAGCGTCGGCTTCGGCGACGGCGCTTCCTACGACCTCTAGGCGGAATGCGACGGTCGGCCCCCCGCCCGGGGCCGACCGCCCACCTCACCCATGAGGTGCCGCGCGCCCGAGCCCGTCCTCGTGGCCCGGGCGCCGCAGCTCTTGTGGCTCTCCCCCGCCCCGCCAACCACGTTTTACTCAGGTTCGCGGAACGCGCCATCCCCCATTTCAGGTACCCCGCTTGTTCGGGGGATGAGTCCCTCGTTGGAGTGATTCTTCGAGCCACCGGAGGTGGCCCGTTTCGCTACGAGGGGGTAACTCGATAGGCGTCGAAGACGGCGTCGACGTTCCGGAGCGCACCGAGCAGGCTCCGGAGCGCCTTGATGTCGCCGACCTCGGCCACGTACCAGTTCTTGGCGAGCTGGTCTTCGACGACGCCGCCGTACGAGACGATGTTCGCCCCGTGCTCGGCGAACGTCCGCGCGACGTCCTCGAGGAGCCGCGGCCGGTCCCAGGAGTCGACTGCGATGTGCACGCGGAACGACGCGCTCTGCCCGTCGGCCCACTCCACATCCGTGAAGCGCTCTGGGTTCCGCATCAGCGCGCGCACGTTCGGGCAGTCGAGCCGGTGGATGGTGACGCCCTTGCCGAGCGAGATGTAGCCGGCGATCTCGTCACCGGGGACCGGCGTGCAGCACTTTGCGAGCCGCACGAGCACGCCGTCCGCGCCCTTGACGACGACACCCATCTCGTCGCCCGCAACCGGCTTCGCACGCGTCTGCTTCTTCGGAAGCGTCTCCTCTTCGGGGACGTCCTCGGTCTTCAGGCGCTGGAGGACCTTCTTGACGATCTGGCTCGACTGCAGCTTCCCGGAGCCAAGGGCGAGGTAGAAGTCCTCCGCCTTCTTGTAGCCCGAGTCGCGGATCACCTGCGCGAGCACGGCCGAACCGGCGAGCTTGCGGTAGGGCAGGTTCTGGCGCTTCAGCGCCTCTTCGAGCGACTCGCGGCCCTTCTGCTCGGTCTCCTCCTTCGTCTCACGCGAGAACCACTGCCGGATCTTGTTGCGCGCGCGCGAGGAGGCGGCAAGCGACATCCAGTCGCGTGAGGGGCCGCGTCCGCTCTTCGCGGTCAGGATCTCGACGAAGTCGCCGCTCTTCAGGCGGTAGTGCAGCGGGACGATGCGGCCGTTGACCTTCGCACCGACGGTGCGGTGGCCGACGTCGGTGTGCACGGCGTACGCGAAGTCGATCGGCGTCGCGTTCGCCGGCAGCGTCTTCACTTCACCCTTGGGGGTGAAGACGAACACCTCGTCGTCGAAGACGTCCATGCGGAAGTTGCGCATGAACTCAACCGGATCGGCCTCCTCGGCCTGCATGTCGATCAGCTGCTTGACCCAGCTGACCCATTGCTCGTCAGCCGCCTGCCCGCGCTTGTAGGCCCAGTGCGCGGCGATGCCGAGCTCGGCGGTCTCGTGCATCTCGCGGGTTCGAATCTGGATCTCGAGCGGCCGTCCTTCGGGGCCGATCACGGTCGTGTGCAGCGAGCGATAGCCGTTGAACTTCGGCATCGCGAGAAAGTCTTTGAAGCGGCCGGGCATCGGCTTCCACAGCGCGTGAATCAGGCCGAGCGCGCCGTAGCAGTCGCGCGTGCCCTCCTCGCCGGAGCGCTCGACGATGACGCGCATCGCCGTCAGGTCGTAGATCTCGTTGAACTCGCGGCCCTTCTTCGCCATCTTCTCGTAGATCGAGTAGAAGTGCTTCGCGCGTGCAGAGATGTGGGCCGGGATGTCGACCTTCTCCAGCTCGGCCTGGAGCATCCGCGCCGCCTCGCTCACGTGCGACTCGCGGTCGGCGCGCCGATCGGCGACGAGCGTCTTGATCTCCTGGTACTTGCGCGGGTGCAGCGTCTCGAACGCGAGGTCCTCGAGCTCCCACTTCACTGCGTGGATGCCGAGCCGGTGCGCGAGCGGCGCGAAGACCTCGAGCGTTTCCTTCGACGTCTGCACCTGCTTCTGCTTGGGCAGATACTCGATCGTGCGCATGTTGTGTAGCCGGTCGGCGAGCTTGATCAGGATGACGCGGTAGTCGTCGGCCATCGCGACGATCATCTTCCGGTAGTTCTCGGCCTGCGCCTGCTCGCGCGTCTGGAACTGGATCCGCGTCAGCTTGGTGACGCCCTCGACCAGCTGCGCGATCTCGTCCCCGAACTCGGCCCGCAGGTCGTCGAGCTCGACCCCGGTGTCCTCGACGACGTCGTGGAGGAGCGCGGCGGCGAGCGTCTCGTCGTCCAGATGGAGCCCGGCGCAGATCTTGGCCACCTCCCACGGATGGCGGACGAACTCCTCGCCGGAGCGGCGCTTTTGTCCCTCGTGGTGCTCGGCGGCGTACCCGAACGCCCGTGTTACGAGCTCCTTGTCGACCTCCGGGTTGTACTGCGAGACGGCCGCAAGCAGCTCATCGACGAGGTCCTGATGCTGATGCTCGAGATCGACGACTGCCATAGATCCAGTGTACTCCGGGGTATCTCAGACAAAGGATCGGCCGTTTTGGGGTTGAACAAGAGATGCCCATGCGGCGATTTCTCCAGACCCGGCGGCAGAAACGGCAGCTGGCGAGGCTGCTCGTGGCGCTGGACCAGGCCGCGAGCGGGCCGCAGCCGCTCGTGCGGCGCCGTCAGGCCACGCTGTCGAACGGCGGCGGGTAGACGACCTTCCCGCGCAGGCTCGGGTCGTACGCAGCGAGCGGTAGGGCCTGGAAAGCGACCTCGGGAATCTGCTCGTGCGGCCGCTCGAGTCCGAGCTCCAAGGCGCGCCGGAAGCCGAAGCGCGAGTAGTAGCGAGGGTCGCCCTCGACGATCACGAGCGGGGCGCCGTGCTCTTCCGCCCGGCGCAGCCCCTCGCGCACGAGGGCGGAGCCGATGCCTCGGCGCTGGCGGTCGGGACGCACTGCGAGCGGCGAGAGGATGAGGATCGTCGCGTCAGAGCCCTCGACGGTCGACTCGGTGAACATGATGTGTCCGATCACGTCGCCGTCGTCGTCGGCTACGAGCGCGAGGTTCGGCAGGTAGCCCGGCGACGCGCGCATCAGCTCGACGAGCGGCACCACTCGACGGTCGTCAGTGAATGTTCTTCGCTGTCGTTGGGGCGTTGTTTGGGTCCTCGTGGATCGAAGCGAAACGTGACGAGAACGCAGACTTCGAATGTCTCATGCGGAGGGAGAGCATTGGCGCGGACGAATACCGCCTCCGGAGGCAAAGCCGGGGATACGTCTGCGTTTACCTGGACGCGTCGGGCAGAACGCTGCGCGAGGTGCGCGCCGAGACCGGCATCAGCTCCGGCGACGCGATCGCGACGGAGGCGTTCGTTGGAGCCATAGCGGCACTGATCGGTGGTACGACAGCTTTTCTCGCATTCGTGAGCATCTGGTTGGTCTGGCGCTTGGCGCGAGACGGAGCCCAGTTGATACGGGCGAGCCGCGCGCGTGGCAGCGCCGAGGAGGCGCCGCGCTCGTAAACCAGCCCATCCCGAAGGGAAACGGGCCAGGCTCGGCCTGCGTGATCGTCTGACCTCCGAGGAACGAGGTGACGAGAGCAGTCGCAGCGAAAACTGTGCCTGCACGCCCTCGGAGACTCTCCAGTACGGTCGCCTGGTCGCCGAGCGCCTGCACGGACGCGTCGTAGACGAGCTGGTACGGCTTCTCATTCATGAGTGATTACGCCGCGTGCGCGAGCGCTGGCTCGGACAGGAGCTTTCGGAAGTGCACGGACTCGAGCAGGCTGCGCTGAGGGCCCCCGCGAACCAGACCGAGCTCGTCGAAGATCTCCTGCGCGCGTGGGTCCGGCCCGTCCTTGCGGAACTCCTCGACGAGCCATTCGCGCAGGCCTTCGTAACCGTCGGGCGCCGTGAAGATGCGACGCACGACGAGCTGCGGCGCGACGGTGCCGTTCCAC
>DASYUZ010000015.1:0-4959 GCA_036000665.1 Gaiellaceae bacterium | reverse complement strand
CCGGAGATAGGCTCGCCCGCGGGCACCGAGGAGGAGGATTCTCATGATTGGAAGCCGCTACCGGCCGCTGGTCGTTGTTCTCGCCGCCGCGGCGGCGCTCGTCGCCGGCCTTGGAGCGTCGGCTGACGTCGGCTCGGGATCGGGTCCTCCGACCGCGATCGGCACGGGCGGCGCGGCCGCGAGCGTCGAGCAGATCGCCACACGGGCGGCGATCGACACGTTGCGTCGCGGCGGGAACGCCGTGGACGCGGCCGTCGCGACAGCGGCGGTTCTCGGTGTCACCGAGCCCTTCTCCGCCGGGATTGGCGGCGGCGGTTTCATGGTCATCTACCGCGCGTCGGACGGCAAGGTGACGACGATCGATCACCGCGAGACCGCACCCGCGGCGATGACACCTACGTCGTTCTGGGAGAACGGTGTGCCGCTGCCCTTCAACGACGCGCGATACAGCGGCCTGTCGGTCGGCGTACCCGGAACCGTCGAGGGTTGGACGGAGGCGCTCGAGCAGTACGGGACGATGACGCTGGCGCAGGTGCTCGCGCCGGCGATCCACGTTGCGCGCCACGGCTTCGTCATCGACCAGACGTTCTTCGACCAGACGAACGCGAACCGCGATTTCTTCGATGACGTGCCGGCGACGGCCGCGCTGTTCCTCGATTCCGACGGCACTCCGCGCGACGTTGGCACCGTCTTCACGAATCCGGATCTCGCGGCGACGTACTCGCGCATCGCGCACCTCGGTGCGAAGGGCTTCTACCGCGGTGCCGTCGCGGACGCGCTCGTCGAAACGGTCCAGCACCCACCGGTGACCCCGACGGCCAACCACGTTTGGCGGCCGGGCGTGATGACGATGCGCGATCTGCGCGACTACGTCGCGCCGGAGCGCGCCCCGACCCATGTGACCTATCGCGGGCTCGACGTTTACTCGATGGGGCCGCCGTCGAGCGGCGGCTCGACCGTCGGCGAGGCGCTGAACATCCTCAAGGGCTACGACCTCTCGTCGATGACGCGCGCCGACGCGCTGCACTACTACCTCGAAGCGTCGCGCTATTCATTCGCCGACCGCAATGCGTTCCTCGCCGACCCCGCGTACTTCGACGTCCCGCTCACCGGCTTGCTGTCGAAGGACTACGCGGAGACGCGGCGCGCGCTGATCACGGGCACGGCGGCGACCTCGCCGGTGCCCCCGGGGAATCCGTACCCGTTCAACACAGGCAAGGCGGCGTCAACGGCCCTGCAGTCGGAGACGACAACGCATCTCACGACCAGCGACAAATGGGGAAACGCCGTCTCATACACGTACACGATCGAGTCCACCGGCGGCTCGGGCCTTGTCGTCCCGGGCTTCGGGTTCCTGCTGAACAACGAGCTGACCGACTTCAATTTCGACTTGACCACCCATCCGAACCGAGTCGAGGGAGGCAAGCGCCCGCGCAGCTCGATGAGCCCGACGATCGTGCTCAAGGGCCGCAAGCCCTTCCTCGCGGTCGGGTCGCCGGGCGGCTCGATGATCATCACGACGGTCCTGCAGATCCTCGTCGACCGCCTCGACCTCGGTCTGACGCTGCCGCAGGCGATCGCCGATCCGCGCGCGAGCCAGCGCAACACGGCGTCGACGAGCGCGGAGCCCGCGTTCATCGCGAGCCCCGAGGCGACAGCGCTGGGCGCGCGCGGGCACCGCTTCACCTCGACTGCGGAGATCGGCGCCGCGACCGGGATCGAGTTCCTGCCGGGCGGCCGCGTGCTCGCGGCGGCCGAGCCGGTCCGCCGCGGCGGCGGGAGCGCGATGGTCGAATCGCCGTAGTGGGAGGAACGATGATCGAAATGAACGTGAGGACGTTCTCGTGCGTGTCTCAGCGGTCGTCGTGAAGGAGAAGACGGCGAGCGTGTGCTTCCGATCCAAACGGGCCGCCTGAAGCCGATCTGCTCTTCCTGAGCCGCGGGGGCGTTTTCGACGCCGCGGCCCGGCAAGGTGTTTTCAACGGCTTTTCTCGGGCCGCGTGCGAGAGACTTTCGTAGACCCGGCGAGCCTGGGCAACGTGTGCTGTCTGCGGACGGGAGAGATGTGAGCGGAAGCGCGCAGGACCGACGTAAGAGACCAAAGTGGCTTGGTCCGAAGCGCCAGCTGACGCTGCTGCTCAGTGGTCTCCTCGTGATCGGGTCGAGTTCCACGCACGCGGTCTCGGCGTCAGCGGCCCGCGCGCCCGCCGCGTCCCGCGGCGCGAGCGTGGGCAAGCTGCCGCTGGACTTCGTCGCGAACCGAGGTCAGTGGCCCGCGCAGGTCAGGTTCGCGGCGCAGAAGGGACCGCTCGCTGCGCGGTTCGAGCAAGACGCTGTGAAGCTCTACCTCGCGAAGGTGTCGGTCGTCCTGAGGTTCGAAGGCGCCTCGAGCAGCGCGATGCTCGTCGGGGAGCAGCCGCGGAGCACCCGCTACAACTTCTTCGTCGGCAACGACCCGACACGCTGGCGTTCGAACGTCCATGGGTACGGCCGCTTGCTCTACCGCGGGCTGTATGACGGGATCGACGTGCGGGTTCGCGAGGCGGAGGCGCCGCTCGAGTACGACATGCTGGTGGCACCGCAGGCGGATCTCGACCAGGTGGTGATCGGAGCCGGCAGGAATTCGCGACTCAGCCTTGGGCGCGACGGCGCGCTGCTCCTGCGCACCGCCGCCGGGACGCTGCGACAAGCACCGCCCGTCGCCTGGGAAGTCCTGCCGAACGGCGACCGGCGGCCCGTTGCGAGCCGCTTCCGTCTCGTCGACCGGTGGCACTACGGCTTCGCCGTGCCCGCCCGCGACGCGTCGCTCCCGCTCGTCATCGACCCCGGTCTCGACTGGGCGACGTTCCTGGGCGGCAACGGCGACGACAGCATCGAAGGGATGGACCTCGCGCGTGACGGCACCGGCGACATCGTCGTCGCCGGTCAAACGCGCTCGCCCGACTTTCCGCGCACCGGGGGTGACCTGCGTCCAGTGGGCGGTACGCCGTACGTCGCGCGGATGAACTCGTCCGGGAGCGTGCTCAAGTACGTCACGTTCTTCGGCGGCAGCTTCAATCACTCGGTGATGGACGTCGCGCTCGACGGCTCCGGTGCGCCGGTGGTCGTGGGCGACACCAACTCGCTTGACTTTCCGACGACCCCGGGCGCGCTCGACCGCACGCCCGGAGACGGGATCCGCGGCGACTACGACGCCTACGTGATCAAGTTCGACGTGAACGGCAGCATCGCCTTCGGGACGTATCTCGGCAGCTCGCCGGGGACCGGCTTCGACCAGGCCTGGCGAGCCGGCTTCGAGCCCTCCGGCTCCGTCGTCGTCAGCGGGATCACCACCGGGGCCGACTTCCCGACCACTGCCGGGGCGTACGACCGCACGCTCGCGGGGAGGGACATCTTCGTTTCGCGACTCAGCCCGACCGGAAGCGAGCTGACCTACTCCACGTTCCTCGGCGGCGACACCTCCGACGAGGTGTTCGCGATGGTCGTCGATAGCCAGGGGTTCGTGGACTTGACCGGGAAGACGTCCTCGCTCGCTGCGCCGGCGGCGGCCTTCCCGACGACGGCCGATGCGTTCGACCGGACGTATGACGGGAATGCCGACGCGTTCGTGGCGCGGCTCAAGCTCGACGGCGCGGGCGCCGCCGACCTCAAGTACTCGACCTTCCTCGGCGGCAACGAGTACATCGAGGCCGGGGACGCGATCGCGGTCGATCCGAGCGACCCCACCTCCGTGACGGTTTCGGGGTTCACACGTTCCGGCGACTTCCCGACGACAGCGGGAGCGTTGCTGCGGACGCACTTCGCGCCGGTCGATTCGAGCATGGCCTTCGTCAGCCGCTTCAGCTTCCCCGCCGCTGCGCCCGGATCGCTCGTCTGGTCGACGCTCTACGGCGCGCCGGGGAACCAGTCCGCCGACGGCGTAACGGTGGACAGCACGGGAGCCGCGATCATCGTCGGCGGCACCGCAGCGAACAACCCACCGACGAGCGAGCGCGCGTACGACCGCATCCCCGGAGGGGGCTACGGGGCCGGCTTTCCGCAGGCCAAGGCCGACGGGTATGTCGCGCGCATCAGCGCGGACGGAAGCCGGATCCTCTACTCGACCGTCCTGGGAGGCGGAGAGGGCGACGACGTCGCGCTGCACGTGGGCGTAGCCGGCACATCGGTCGTCGTCGCCGGAGCGACGAACTCGCCGGACTTCCCGGTCACGATCGGCGCGTTCGACGGGACCTACGCCGCCGACGGGATGCCGAGCGGCGGCGCGAGTCCCGGGGCGCTCGCCTATGACGGCTTCGTGGCCAAGCTGACGCTGGATGCGCCCGCGACGGGCGATGTGACCCCGCCGGCGGCGCCACAGCCCGCCGGTCCGCCCAACGGCTCGGCCTTTGATCTCAGCCGCACTGTCACCTTCGACTGGACGGACGTCGCCGACCCATCCGGGATCGCCGCCTACCACCTCCAGGTCAGTCCGAACCTGACCTTCACGAACGACTTCGCCGCCGAGCTCGCCGGCTGGTTCGAGCCCTGGGTGCCGACGTCGCTCGCGGTGAGGAGCTTCCTCAGCTCGAATACGGGCACCTGGTACTGGCGCGTGCAGGCCCTCGACGGTGCCAACAACCTCGGTCAGTGGTCGGCCGTGAGCACGATCAACATCCAGTCGCCTTCGCCGCCTGCAGCGCCCACGCTCGTCAGTCCGCCGAACGGCGGCCGGTTCGCCCCCGGCAACGTCACCTTGGCTTGGAACGCGGCGGCCGGGGCGAAGTTCTACGAGGTCCAGGTCGACACGAGAAGCGACTTCAGCAACGCCAACAAGATCTGGGTGCAGGGGATCGCGCAGACGCAGTTCACGGTCTCGCTCACGGCAGAGAGGACGTACTGGTGGCGTGTACGGGGAAGGAACGACTTCGCGGCCGGCGCCTGGTCGGCGGTCAGGAGCTTCGAGATCAAGAACGGCTCGCC
>DASYUZ010000014.1:0-12999 GCA_036000665.1 Gaiellaceae bacterium | reverse complement strand
CAAGCCCGGGAAGACGGTCGTCGCCGAGAAGGGCGTGACGCTTACGAAGAACCTCGTCGAGGAGCTCGTCGAGGAGCTCGGCGACGAGATGATCATTCCGGTCCGCTCGGTGCTGAAGTGCCGCTCGGAGCACGGCGTCTGCCGCGGTTGCTACGGGATCTTCCTCGCCACGGGCGAGCAGGCCGAGATCGGCGACGCGGTCGGCATCATCGCCGCGCAGTCGATCGGCGAGCCGGGCACGCAGCTGACCATGCGCACGTTCCACACCGGCGGTGTCGCCGGCGCGGACATCACGCACGGCCTCCCGCGTGTCGTCGAGATCTTCGAGGCGCGGAACCCGAAGGGCGCCGCGGTGCTCGCGGAGATCGCAGGCCGCGTCACGATCGAGGACACGGAGCGTGGCCCGAAGGTGATCATCACCCCCGACGACGCCGACGCGGGCGAGGTGGAGTACCAGCTCCCGCGCCGCACGCGGCTGCTCGTCAAGAAGGGCGACGTCGTCGAGCCGGGCGATCCGCTGAACGAGGGCTCGATCGCTCCGGCCGAGCTGCTCGAGCTGCACGCCCGCGAGGGCAAGGGCTCGACGGAGACCGAGCTCTACCTCGTTGGCGAGGTGCAGCGCGTGTATCGCTCGCAGGGCGTCGACATCCACGACAAGCACATCGAGCTGATCGTGCGCCAGATGCTCAAGAAGGTGCGCGTCGAGAACTCGGGCGACACCGAGCTCCTGCCCGGCCAGCTCGTCGACAAGGTCGTGCTCGAGCGCGAGAACCTGCGCGTGAAGAAGGAGAAGGGCAAGAAGGAGCAGGCCACGTTCGAGCCGCTGATCCTCGGGATCACGAAGGCGTCACTCGCGACGGAGTCGTTCCTCTCGGCCGCCTCCTTCCAGGAGACGACGAAGGTGCTCACCGACGCGTCGATCGAGGGCAAGGTCGACCGCCTCCTCGGCCTGAAGGAGAACGTCATCATCGGCAAGCTCATCCCGGCGGCGACGGGGCTAAAGCGGTACCGGACGATCGACATCGGCCCCTCAGACAAGGTGCCGCCGTCGGCGTATACGCGGCCGGCTACTGAGGAGCAGTTGCTCGCGGCGCTCCAGGAGATCGGCGGCGACGGCGATGGGCTCGACCTGCAGTCGCTGGGGCTCGATTTCGGCGGCCAGCCCGGCGCCGACACGACGAGCTCCCACGAGGCCGGAGAGGCGGAAGAGACGCCGGAAGTCGACTCCCCGCTCGACGAGTAACCACCGGAGATCCGGCCGGCTTCGCCGGCCATGATGATCTCCGTCGGACTAGTGAGCGAGGCCGGGCCAAGCCCGGCCTCGCGGCGTTAAGGAATGATGAGCACACTTGCGTCCCCCGGGGCCTCTGGTACACCTGTTCTCGGTCGTGGGGAAGCTCCTGGTCGCCGTCCTGGTTGCGCTCGCGTTCCCGGCTTCAGCGTGGGCCGGGCCGTGCGGGTTGCCGGATTCCACGACGACCTGGGTCGACTACGGCGCGACGCAACTGCACGACGTGTTCGTACAGCCCGGCACCGTGCTCGGGGTCTCGACGGGCAGCTACCCGCAGCGCGTGCGCGATGAAGGTGCGGCAACGATTTACTGGGACCTGCACCTGCGGAACCGTGTCGGGACGCCGACCGCGCCGGCCGACCCCGCCGGGATCGAGGAGAAGGCGAACCGTCTGTTCGTCTTCGCGGCGTCGCAGACCGCCTGCCCGACCCCGTGGATCGTCCTCAACGAGCTCTTCGGTGCGCACCTCGAGACCCCGTGGTCGGCGAACAACGCGCAGTACCGCACGAACGTGCTCACGTTAGTACGCGAGCTCGCGCGCCGCGGCGCGCGGCCGATGCTGCTGATCTCGAGGCCGCCCTACACCGGCTCGGCGGACGCCGCCGCGTGGTGGCGCGAGATCGCGAAGGTGTCCGACATCTTGCCGGAGGTCTTCTTCTCGGCTCCGACGCTGTGGCGCGACGGGCCGATCGCAGCAAACCGCCGGCTGCGGATCGCGTTCAGGCAGGCGGTTGGCAGCCTGACGGGGATCGGGATTCCGGTCACGCGCATCGGGATCACGCTGGGCTTCCAGGTGGCGCCGAACACGGGCGGCCGCGAAGGGCTGCGGCCCGCGAGTGCCTGGCTAGAGACCGTGAAGTGGCAGGCGCTTGCGGCGCAGCAGGTCGCGATCGAGATGAAGATCGCCTCGGTCGTCTCCTGGGGTTGGGGGACGTGGGATGCCAGAAGCACCGATCCCGACAAGCCGCGCGCGGCGTGCGTGTATTTGTGGGCGCGCAATCCGAATCTTTGCGATGGCCCGGCAGTCGCAGGCCGCGGGTTCAACAACTCGCGGCGCGAGGGACAGCTGATCCTGCCCGGCAGCGCACAGTGCCGCGTGGGCGGTAGCACGATCCCGATGTCGGCGATCGCACGTCTGAACCGGTTTACGGGCGACCGGAACATCGCGTTCAGCGCTCTGTACCGGCGTGTCGTCGAGGGCCGACGCTTCCGTGCGAACCCCCGCGCCGTACTCGCTGCGGAGCAGGCGATCGTCAGGGGCCGCTTTGGCGGCAGCCGCTCAGCGTACGGCGCAGCACTCGCACGCGCGGGCGCCACTGTGAAGGACGCGCGCGCAGTCATCGGGGACCAGCTCCGCCGGCGCGAGGTCGCGAACCACCTGCCCGTCGCGTGGCCGTCACCCGGTGCGGTTGCGACGTTCTACAACTCGTACCCGGACGTCCCCGTTCGCCCGGTCCGCGTGGGCCGTCCGCCGTGGTGGCTCGGCGGGCAAAAACGCGGCCTCGCGATCGCCGCCTTCGCGCCGCCCCAGCTCTTCACGATCCCTTCGGGTCGCTGGCTCACGCTGCACGAGGAGAAGGGCCCGTACTCGATCCAGGTGTCCGGCGACGTGCAGGAGCTCGGCGCGGTCCCGCTTGCCGTTGCGCGGCGCTCGATCGCCGCAGGCCTCCATGGCGCCGCACAGGACGACGCGGCGATCAGCTGGAGCTCGCGGCAACAGCAGCTGGCTTACCGCGCAACGACGTGCCGGCGGGACCAGCTCCCGCTCGTCAGCTCGGTTGAGTTGTCCGACTTCGCGCCGTTTCTCTCAGTGCGCGGCTAGACCTCACCGTTCAGGCCCCCGGTTCTCCCCAGCCTGGCAACCGGTCGGCTCTCGACATGACGATACTATGATACTATCATTGCATCAACATGCCAGCTAGGGTCTTTACCGCGCCCGAACTCAACGTCGACGAGCGTGCCGTGCTCGAGCTGATCGGGGAGCTTAGGGAGCAGATGCGCTCTCGCGGTATCGCCGAACCCCGCCGCTGGGCAGGGGGCCTTCGACGCATGTCCGAGGCCCGAGCCGTTCAACAGTCGAACAGCATCGAGGGCTACAACGCGAGCCTTGATGACGTCATCGCCGTCCACGATGGCGACGAGCCTATGGATGCGTCCGAAGAAACGCAGCTGGCGCTGGAGGGGTATCAGGAGGCGATGACATACGTCCTGCAGGCGGCCAAGGATCCCGAGCTCACCGTCGATGAAGGACTCCTGAGAGCGCTCCATTTCATGATGATCAAGCACGACCTCTCGAAGAACCCAGGGAGATGGCGTCCGGGCGCGATCCATGTTGCGAGAACGGACACCGGAGAGATCGTGTACGAGGGTCCCGACGCGGATCTAGTTCCTGGGCTGATCGCGGAGATGCTCGAAGACCTGCAGTCAGATTGCCCCGTTTTGGTGAAAGCGGCGATGGCTCATCTGAACCTCGCGATGATCCATCCTTTCAGTGACGGCAATGGGCGCATGGCCCGCTGTCTGCAGACGTTAGTTCTTGCGCGTGAGCAAATCGTCGCGCCCGTCTTCAGCAGCATCGAGGAATACCTCGGTCGAAATACACAGCAGTACTACGACGTCCTCGCAGAGATAGGACGCGGAAGCTGGCATCCCGAGAACGATGCGCGACCGTGGGTCCGTTTCTGCCTAACGGCCCACTACCGGCAAGCGAAGACGGTGCTTCGCCGGCTGGACGCATTCCATGAGATGTGGACCGTTGCGAGTCGAATCGCGGAAGGGCGTCGGCTTCCAGAACGCACGGTCGGGCCGATCGCTGAAGCGGCATATGGGCTTCGCATCAGACGTGCGACGTACCTTCAGAGCGTCGAAATCACCTGGGGTGAACCTATTGCCGATCTCACAGCAAGTCGCGACCTTCGAGCACTCGTCAACGCCGGCCTTCTCATTCCGATTGGCGATACGCGCGGGCGTTACTACGTAGGCACAGACGACCTGAAGGCCGAGTGGCAACAAATCCGAAACAAGTGGCCGCGCGAGCCCGAAGCCGACGACCCGTTCAACATCGTCGCTGAGCGCGCCCAGCTGAAACTTGACGTCGCCTAACCAACTCTGCCGCACAGCGTCTGCGTGGCGCTTCGACGGCAGGCCATTAGCCCTCAACGACGGCGCGCACCTGGAAGCCGCTCTTGCCGGGTGCCCGGATTTCCACACGCTCGAAGCCGGCGTCCTCGAACAGCGTCCGCAGGCCGGACTCGGTGTAGTCGAAGATCGGGCAGTTGTTGATCTTCTCGTACCGGATCTTCCGCACCGGGCCTTTCAGCCAGTGCCAGCGTGGAAAGCTGCCCACGACCGAGCCGCCGGGAGCCGCGACCTCGCGCATGCGGCGTACGAAGGAGTCCGCGTCGGCGATGTAGTCGAAGAGGCCGAGCGCGAGAATGGCGTCGAAGCGGCCTTCGAGCTCGACGTCTCGGAAGTCGCCCTGCACGAGCGTTACGCGGTCGCCGAAGCGGGTGAGCCGCTCGCGCGCGAGCTCGAGCATCGTCTCGGCGAAGTCGACGCCGACGTAGTCGCGGGCGCCTGCGTCGAGCGCGAGCTCGCCGATCCGGCCCGAGCCGCAGCCGACGTCGAGGACCCGCGGCGAGTCGTACGAGCGGACGACCTCGAGTGCGAACTCGCGGCGCCGGAAGAGGCCGGGTCTCAGGGCACGCTGGACGACGTGCTCTTCGTCGTAAAGGCGATCAAACGACCACGCCTTCCGGCGAAAGTGATCGCGGACGCGAGGCGCTTCGCTGCTCGAGCTCGTCGTAGACGGACTCATAGCTCAACAGCCTGAACTCGCTCGCGACCGCGCGCAGGTGATCGACGACCCGCGTGCGGCCTGCGTTCCGCCAGGCGGTGCGCATTGTCGCCCTGGCGCGTTGTGCGCGGGCCGCGGTCGAAGGGACGGGAATGCGCAGCGGGCGAGGGTCGCATTCGTACGGGTGAAGATACAGAACAGGTGCCGGGCTCTCGGACGCCACTTCGCGCAGGCCGCGCAGCATGAGCTCCGCGCAGCGCTCCACGTCGCGCCGGAAGTCGTCACGCGACTGTCGGTGGACGTGCTCGTGCGCAGAGCCGTGGCAGGCGGGCTCGTGGCCGCGCGACACGATCTCGCGTGCGAGCTCGCGGTGCTGCGCGACGCTCATGCCGAGCATGAAGAACGTGGCCTGCACGCCGAGCGCGTCGAGCAGGTCGAGACCCGCAGCGTCTGCGACTCGAGTGCGGGCCCCGGCCGATCCCAATCAGGGAAGCCGAGGTTGCGCCAAACGAGCTGGTGCCAGTCCTCCCAGTCGAACGAGAGCAGGAGCCTCGGGCGCTCGGCCGCCACGGAACGAAGGCTACGGCAGACGGAAGAACACCCGCTGCCGCCGGATGCGGAAGCCGTCGCGGTCGAATGTCTCGACGAAGGCGCGCTGCTGCCGTTCGCTGATGTGTGCGCGTGGTACCGCCGCGACGAAGTGTCCCGCCATCGGCCGCGCCTTAACGACATCGCCGTTGGTGAAACGAACCTCGATTCGGACCACGCGTGCGCCGGCCTGGCCGACGAAGAACAGATCGCCCCCGGCAGGCTGGACGACGTCCACGCTCGTTCGGGCGCCGCCAGCGACCGGTCCTACACAGCCGGTGTGCGACGCACCCGAACTGAACTGCGCCCGCCAGCAGTGGATGCCGCGCAGATGACGCCCAACGAGCAGCTGCACGGTCGTTCCGGTCGGCCCAGTGCGTCGGCCCACCTCGCGCAGT
Source organism: Gaiellaceae bacterium (assembly GCA_036000665.1). GTDB lineage: Bacteria > Actinomycetota > Thermoleophilia > Gaiellales > Gaiellaceae > JACCTU01. The sequence goes on along the minus strand of DASYUZ010000014.1, from coordinate 6,926 downwards.
CGCCTCGCGACCAGTGGGACGGTCGTCCCGAGGTTTCGCCACGTATCCCAAAGCTGGGTCGCCACGACTCGGTCACGCGCGTCGTAGCCGACGATTCGAATGGGAAAGTGTGCAGTTGCGACCCGCGCTGCGAAGACGTTATGGCGGAGCGCCACAGTTTGGGTACTGCCGCCCGACAGGAAGATGACAACGCGCTTGACGCCGTCGGCGGCGGCACCGCGCACTTCCGAGAACTCGCCGCAGAGGGCGCAGCTGATCAAGACGCCGATCGGCTCCTCCGGGAAGAAAAGGGCGCACGATGCGACCGCAAGCGACCCTGAGCTGTTGACGGCGTAGAGGCATTCGGCTCCTGACAGGCCTACGGCCAGATCGCTCAGGGGGTCGGGTTTCACGAAGCGAACGCCACCAACCGCCGCGAAGCCGCGCTTCTCCCCGCGCTCGGACCAACGGATGGTCGGGTCTGCAATCCGCGCCTCGACCTTCGCAGGGCCGCCTGGGCTGACGCCGGACCACCCGAGAAAGTGCGGCGGGTCGACCCGGACTGCCACCTCGCTGTTCCACCCGCCTGGGGGGCCTACCAACGGCACGAGCCAAGGCGACGAGGAGATCCGCACGACCGTTCGTCGTCCCGCCGGATCGGCTGCCGAGACCGCCAGGATCCGGTTGGCAGTGTTCGGTCGGCTCTCGACGAAGAGATATGCATTGCCCCCGAGCCGCGCGCGATGGACTCCGTCGGTCGCGGACACGTCGACCCGGCGGACGACGTCGGCGACGATCCCGAACGACACCTCTGCGAACGGGCGCGCACCTCGATCCAAGAGCGTCTGGTCGCCGGTGAGGACGAGGATCGGCGCGCTGAGGTTCGCGAGCGTCGACGCTGGCGCGCATGCCTTGAGCTGTTTCGCGAATCCGGAAGCGGCGAGCTGCAGGCAGAGCGAATCGCCACTACGGAAGCCGTAGAGGACGTACTCACTGCCGGCCACCCGCGTCCGAACGATTTCTCGGAGCTTCGTGCTCGGCGGGAAAGCCGCCCAGGACAGCCCGTTGGCGGCAGCTGCGGAGAAGCGTTCCTGCGCGCGGTCCTCGGCAGGCTTGCCGGGCGTGCCGCTGAGCCAGGCGTCGAAACCGCCGAGCGTCTTCGCGACCGCCGCGGCGGTGACGAACACCGCAGCCAGGAGCGCGAACGCGAAAACGCGCCGGCGACGACGCGACGGAAGGAGACCTGCGCGGCCCACGACGTCGCCCCAGTCCGCGCGATGCGCGGCGGGCTCGGGCACGAGGCGGCCAAGCTCACGTGCGATCAGCGGCTCGACGTCGATCACGACTGCGCCTCCGTGAGCTGTTTCCTGAGCGTCGAGTGAGCGCTCGCGAGCGTGGCGGAGACCGTTCCGACCTCGATCCCGAGCACCGACGCGATCGAGCGGTAGTCGAGGTCGGCGTAGTAGCGGAGGAAGACGGCCAGGCGCTGGCGCTCCGGCAGGCCCGCGATCCACGCCCGCATGCTCACCTCGTCCGCGTGGGCTCCGTTCGACACGCTGCCCTCGACGACGTCGAGGGTCCGCGTGCGCGCGACCCTCGCCTTCTTCGCGGCGTTCACGACCACACGCCACACCCAGGCCTCGAGCGGGCCCTCGCCCCGGAACGTCCTCCGATGCCGAAGCGCCGACGCGAACCCGTCCTGAACCGCGTCGTGCCCGGCGTCCTCGTCGCCGGCGATTGCCGTAGCAACGCGAAGAAAATGCGTGTACCGCAAGCGATAGACCTCCTCGAGATCGCGGACGCGAGCCTCGCTCACGTCTGAATGATCCCCGGAGAGGCGCTTTTGTTTAGCCCGCGTTCGACGCGGAGGAGATCTGGCCCTTGCCCGATTCCTTCGCCTGGTACAGCGCCTGATCCGCGCGCTGGAAGAACGACACGGCGTCGTCGTCCGGGCGCAGCTCGGCGACGCCCGCGGAGAAACCGATGCGGCCGACCGCACTGACGGGCTGCGCCGAGACCGAGTGCTGGATCCGCCGGTAGAGCTGGTCGGCGTCGGCCAGCGAGGACTCCGGGAGGATGACGCCGAACTCGTCGCCGCCCACGCGGCACGCGATGTCGGCTGAGCGGACGACGTCCCGCACGCGCGCCGCGGCATCGGCGAGCACGCTGTCGCCGGCAAGGTGCCCGATCCGGTCGTTGATCGCCTTGAAGTCGTCGAGGTCGAACACGATCAACGCCAGGTTGCGGTTGTAACGGTGTGCACGGGCGACCTCGCGCGCGAGCGTCTCGTGGAAGTAGCGGCGGTTGTGCAGGCCGGTCAGGGCGTCGAGGTCGGCGAGCTGGCGCGCCTCGCGGAAGCGGCGCGCATTCTCGATTGCCGGTCCCGCTCGCTCCGCGAGCTCCTCGAGCTCGTCGACGGCCATGTCGTCCCAGTCGTTCTCCTTGCGTGAGAAGACGGCCAGGTAGCCGCCCTCCTCGCCCCCGCCCATCGGCACCGAGAGGCCGGTCCGGATCAGGTCGCCGTCCCGCTCGAGCTCGTCGGGGGAGTAGCGGTAGACGAAGGAGACCGCGCGGGCCTGGCGGCCGTCCGGCGGCCCCGCCACCGCCTGGTGCTCGGCCTCGTCCTGCGAAAGCCCGTACGTCGCCACCATTGGCGGCCCGCCTGGGTCGGCGAGCCAGGCAAGCGCGGCCTGCGCACCGGTGACCTGCGTCGCCGCCTCGAGCGTCCGGGACAGCACCTCGTCGAGGTCGATCGACCCGCCCAGGTCGCCGAGCACGCGGTTCCGGCGGAGCTCGTCCTCCGCCTGCTCGCGCGCCCCCGCGAGCTCGCGGGCCAGCTCGTCGATCCGGGAGTTCAGGTTTTCGACGAGCGCCGCCACGCGGTCGTCCGAGCGGCGACCCGAGCGCCGAAGGAGCAAAACCGCGCCCACGACCGCCACGAGGGCGACGAGGGCCACAGCAATTGCAAGCAGGATCATCATCGACTCAGAAGGGCGCAGACCTGCCTTACGGCAAGGGCCGTCTCACTGTAATCCGGTTCGGGCCGCAAAGATATGGCTTGAAACGCCGAAAAATCAGAGGGGCAGGCAGGGCCTATTCAACACCGAATCGGTGCTCCGCGCCCGCTCCAGGAGCGGGATTTCGCCGTTTGACGCCCGTTGCGGCCTTTAGCTACCATGCCTCCTCCGGTTGGGAGGGGCGGCGCCCCTGCCAGCCTTCTCTGTGTCAGGAGACAATCGCCGCTTTTCCCATGCCGACCGTCAATCAGCTCATCCGTAAGCCCCGGACCGCGCCCAAGGCGAAGACGAAGACGCCTGCGCTGCGCGGCGCCCCGCAGAAGCGGGGTGTCTGCACGCGCGTCTACACGACGACCCCGAAGAAGCCGAACTCGGCCCTCCGGAAGGTTGCCCGTGTCCGGCTGACGAATGCCATGGAGGTCGGGGCCTACATCCCCGGCGAGGGCCACAACCTGCAGGAGCACTCGGTCGTCCTGATCCGCGGCGGGCGCGTCAAGGATCTGCCGGGCTTCCGCTACAAGGTGATCCGGGCGGCGCTCGACGCCTCCGGGGTCGCCGACCGCAAGCAGGGGCGCTCGAAGTACGGCGCCAAGCGAGGCTCTTAGGTGGCTCTCCCGGCACCGTCCTCCACGCGCCTGGCGCGCGATCACGCGGCGCCCTGCGGCGTCCTCAGTCGCGCCCGTACCACTTCGGGTACGAGCGCTCCCTGCGTCCTTGCATGGCTTGGTGCTCGCGCCCCAGTCGCGCGGCAACGGCACCGGGAGAACCACTAATGCCCCGCCGCGGAGAAGTGCAGGTCCGGCCGATCGAGGCGGACGCCGTCTATGAGAGCCCGCTCGTCACCCAGGTGATCAACAAGGTGATGAGCCGCGGGAAGAAGTCGATCGCCGAGAAGGTGGTCTACGGCGCGCTGAACGACATCGGCGAGAAGACCGGCCGGCCGCCCGTCGAGGTGCTGGAGCAGGCAGTGAAGACGGTCACGCCCGTCCTCGAGGTCCGCTCGCGCCGCGTCGGCGGCGCCAACTACCAGGTTCCCGTCGAGGTCCCGCAGCGCCGCGCCCGCACGCTCGCGGTGCGCTGGATCGTCCAGTACGCGAAGGAGCGCCGCGAGAAGGGCATGCAGGCGAAGCTCGCGGGGGAGATCCTCGACGCGCTCAACCAGCAAGGGGGAGCATTCAAGAAGAAGGACGACATCTACCGGATGGCGCAGGCCAACAAGGCCTTCGCGCATTACCGCTGGTAGAGGGGGAAAGAGTTGGCAGTAACACAACAAGCGATCGCGCTCGACCGCGTCCGGAACATCGGGATCATGGCCCACATCGATGCGGGCAAGACCACGACGACGGAGCGCATCCTCTATTACACGGGCCGCACCCACAAGATGGGCGAGGTCCACGAGGGTGCCGCCACGATGGACTGGATGGCGCAGGAGCAGGAGCGCGGGATCACGATCACGTCTGCGGCGACGACCGCGGAGTGGCGGAACCATCGCATCAATATTATTGATACGCCCGGGCACGTTGACTTCACCGTCGAGGTGGAGCGCAGCCTGCGCGTCCTCGACGGCGCGGTCGCGGTCTTCGACTCGGTCGCGGGCGTCGAGCCGCAGTCCGAGACGGTGTGGCGCCAGGCCGACCGCTACAAGGTTCCGCGCATCGCCTTCATCAACAAGATGGACCGCACCGGCGCGGACTTCTTCGCCGCCGTGCAGTCCATGATCGACCGCCTCGGAGCGAAGCCGGTGCCGATCCAGCTGCCGATCGGGCAGGAGGAGCACCACCGCGGCGTCGTCGACCTCGTCGAGATGCGTGCGATCACCTATGCCGACGACCTCGGCACGAAGATGGAGATCGAGGAGATCCCGGCCGAGCTGATGGAGCAGGCGCAGGAGTACCACCACCAGCTGATCGACTCGGTCGCAGACCACGACGACGAGCTGACCGAGGCGTACCTGACCGACGAGACGTCGGTCACTGCTGAGATGTTGAAGCGCGCGCTGCGCGCGGCAACGCTCGACAACTCCGTCACACCGGTGCTCGCCGGCTCGGCGTTCAAGAACAAGGGAGTCCAGCCGCTGCTCGACGCCGTGATCGACTACCTGCCGAGCCCGCTCGACGTGCCGCCGATCCACGGGATCGATCCGCGCACCGAGCACGAGCTCTCGCGGCGCGCCGCGCTCGACGAGCCGTTCGCGGCGCTGGCCTTCAAGGTCATGTCCGACCCGTACGTCGGGAAGCTCACGTACGCGCGCGTCTACTCCGGCCAGATCAAGGCCGGCGATCGTGTGCTGAACACGACGACCGGCAAGACCGAGCGCGTCTCGCGCATCCTCCAAATGCACGCAAACCACCGCGAGGAGCGGGAGGACCTCACCGCAGGCGAGATCGCCGCGCTCGTCGGCATCAAGAACACGACGACCGGTGACACGCTCGCGGTCGAGACCGCGCCGATCGTGCTCGAAGCGATGGACTTCCCGGAGCCGGTGATCGCGGTCGCGGTCGAGCCGAGGACGAAGGGCGATCAGGACAAGCTCGGTGCCGGGCTCCAGCGCCTCGCCGAGGAGGATCCGACCTTCCGCGTGCGGACGGACGAGGAGACGGGGCAGACGCTCATCTCGGGGATGGGCGAGCTGCACCTCGAGATCATCGTCGACCGCCTCAAGCGCGAGTTCAACGTCGCCGCCAACGTCGGCAAGCCGCAGGTTGCCTACCGCGAGACGATCGGCAAGCCGGTCGAGAAGATCCAAGGCAGGTTCGTCCGCCAGACGGGCGGCCGCGGCCAGTACGGCCATGCGGTGATCAACATGGAGCCCTTCGAGGGCGGTGGCTACGAGTTCGTCGACAAGATCGTCGGCGGGAAGGTGCCGAAGGAGTACATCCCGTCGGTCGATCTGGGGATCCAGGAGGCGATGGAGTCCGGCGTGCTCGCGGGCTACCCCGTCGTCGACATCCGTGTCGAGCTCGTCGATGGGTCGTACCACGACGTCGACTCGAGCGAGATGGCGTTCAAGGTCGCAGGCTCGATGGCGTTCAAGGAGGCGATGAAGCGCGCGAAGCCGAAGCTCATGGAGCCGGTCATGGCCGTGGAGGTCGTGACGCCCGAGGACTACCTCGGTGACGTGATGGGCAACCTGAACTCCCGCCGCGGGCGCGTCGAGCACCTCGAGCCGCGCGGCAACGCGCAGTCGATCCGGGCGAAGGTTCCGCTGTCCGAGATGTTCGGCTACGCGACCGACCTGCGCTCGATGACCCAGGGGCGCGCCACCTTCACGATGCAATTCGACAAGTACGAAGACGTTCCGCAGTCGATCGCGACGGAGCTCGTCGCCGCCGACGCGTAGGAAAGGAGCAAGAACCCAGAATGGCCAAGCAGAAGTTCGAGCGCACGAAGCCGCACGTGAACGTCGGCACCATCGGTCACATCGACCATGGCAAGACGACGCTGACGGCTGCGATCACCAAGGTGCTCGCCGAGCAGGGCGGCGGTATCGCCGTCGCGTTCGACGAGATCGACAAGGCGCCGGAAGAGCGGCAGCGCGGCATCACGATCAACACGGCGCACGTCGAGTACGAGACGGCGAACCGCCACTACGCGCACGTGGACTGCCCGGGGCACGCCGACTACATCAAGAACATGATCACGGGCGCCGCCCAGATGGACGGCGCGATCCTCGTGGTCTCGGCGGCCGACGGCCCGATGCCGCAGACGCGCGAGCACATCCTGCTCGCCCGCCAGGTCGAGGTGCCGGCGATCGTCGTCGCGCTGAACAAGGCCGACATGGTCGACGATCCCGAGCTGCTCGAGCTCGTCGAGATGGAGGTGCGCGAGCTGCTCACGAAGTACGAGTTCCCCGGCGACGAGATTCCGGTCGTGCAGGTCTCGGCGCTGAAGGCGCTCGAGGGCGACGAGGACGCCAAGAAGCAGGTCCTC
>DASYUZ010000013.1:0-26904 GCA_036000665.1 Gaiellaceae bacterium | reverse complement strand
GCCGGGTCGGTGTCTGGCGGCTGTGTGGAGAACGAGGTCTACGGCGAGGCCCGCGAGGTGCTCGAAGGTGCACCGGCGCGGCAGCGCACGTTCGGGATCTCCGACGACGCTGCGCTGCAGGTCGGGCTGCCGTGCGGCGGTGAGATCGACGTCTTCGTCGCCGCGGCGGAAGGTGAGCTGCTTCGCCGCGCGATCGACGAGGTCGAGGCCGGCCGCGTCGTCACCGTCGCCCCCGCCGGGGAGGGGCTCGCGCTCGTCTCGCGCCCGGCCCCGCGGCTGCTCGTGATCGGCGCCGTGGACACCGCGGAGGCGCTCTGCCGCGGCGCGCGCGCCCTCGGCTGGCGCACGATCGTCGCCGACCCGCGCGCGCGGTTCGCGACGCCCGAGCGACTGCCGAGCGCCGACGAGGTGCTCCTGCTCTGGCCCGAGGAAGCGCTGGCCGAGGTCGCGCCGGACGAGGGAACAGCCGTGGTCGTGCTCGCGCACGAGGAGCGCTTCGACCTTCCGGCTCTCGCCGGCGCAGTTGCGAGCGACGCGTTCTACGTCGGCGCGATCGGCTCGCGCCGGACCCAGTCAGCACGGCGCGAGAAGCTGCTCGCGCAGGGCGTCGCCGAGGAAGCGCTCGACCGGATCCACGGTCCGGCGGGGCTCGACGTTGGCGCCGACACGCCCGCCGAGACGGCGGTCTCGATTCTCGCCGAGATCCTCGCCGTCCGGGCCGGGCGCGAGGGCGGAGCGCTGCGAGGGGGCACGGGACGAATTCACGCCGCGGCGTGACGACCGCGGAGCACTTGGCAGAGCTCGTCGTCGGCCCGGGCGGCGTGAACGTCCAGCGGGGACAGCTCGTCGAGATCTCGAGCGATCTCGGCAAGGAGGAGTTGACGCGCGCCGTCGCCAGAGCTGCCTACCGCCGCGGCGCGAAGTTCGTCGAAGCGATCTACTGGGACCCGCACGTGAAGCGCGCGCGCCTCGAGCACGCCGAGGAGGACACGCTCGAGTTCGTCCCCGCCTGGCTCGGCAAGCGCGTGCTCGACCTCGCGACAGAGCGTGCGGCGTCGATCCTGCTCAGCGGGCCCACGGAGCCCGGACTGTTCGACGACCTCGATCCGCTGCGCGTCGCGCTCGACCGGCTGCCCTCGCTGAAGGAGTACCTCACCGTGGTCAACGACCGGACGATCAATTGGGCGATCATCCCCGGCCCGAACGAGCGCTGGGCGCAGCTCGCCCATCCCGACCTCTCGGCGGACGAGGCGCTTTCGCAGCTCTGGGAGGACGTCGCGTACGCCTGCAGGCTCGACGCGGACGATCCCGGCACCGCCTGGCAGGAGCGGCTGGCAGCGCTGGGCGAGATCGCGGCGCACCTCGACGAGCGGCGCTTCGACGCGCTCGACTTCGAGGGTCCCGGCACCGAGCTTCGCGTCGGCCTCTTTCCCAGCTCGCGCTGGGAGACCGCCGCGGTGGAGACGGTCGACGGCGTCGGCCACATCGTGAACCTTCCGTCGGAGGAGGTGTTCACGGCGCCCGACCCCGCGCGTGTCCACGGCGTCGTGCGCGCGACGATGCCGGTCGAGGTCGGCGGCGTGATCGTGGAAGGGATCAGCGTCCGCTTCGAGGACGGACATGCGGTGCAGATCGACGCAGACCGGAACGCCGACGTGCTCCGCCGGCGCGCGGCGAAAGACGAGGGCGCGTCGCGGCTCGGCGAGGTCGCGCTCGTCGACCGCGAGGGTCGCGTCGGGCAGCTCGGCCTGGTCTTCTTCGACACACTGCTCGACGAGAACGCTGCGAGCCACGTCGCGATGGGGAACGCTTACGATCGCACGGTCGGCGACGAGGACCGCCCTCGCGCGAACCAGAGCGAGATCCACGTCGACTTCATGATCGGCGGCGACGACGTCGCCGTCACGGGCATCACCGAATCCGGCGACCGCGTGCCGGTGCTGCGCGACGGCCGCTGGCAGCTCTAGCCCTGCCGGCGCGCCACGAGTCGCAGGCGCGGGCCCTCGACACGCACGATCGCCGCGTCGACCCGGGGACGGTTCGTGTCGCCCGGGAAGTCGATCGTCCCCAGCACGCCGCTCACCGTGATCCCGGCGCGAAGCTCGTCGGCCACCCGCACGGGCGCGGCGTTCGCGGCAGAGTCGATCGCCACGGCGAGCACGTCGAGCGCGTCCGCGCCCAGCGCGGCGAGGATCGAGTCGGGACGGCGACCGTGCAGCGAGCGGTAGCGCTCGTAGAACTCGTCGGCCTCGCTCCCGGGATCGGGGAACCCGTAGGTCGCATAGACCGTGCCGTCCGGCGCGCCTGCGGGCGGGGTCACGTGCTCCGGCGCATCGGGGCCCGCCGTCCGGTTCCCGCCGCTCCGCAGCTCGAGCAAGGGCGCTACGACGCGGCCGCGGGGGGTCTGCGCGTCCAGCAGCCGCACCGCGTCGTTCCCGACGTACGACTCGAGCGCAGCCGCCTGGCCCGCCGGCGAGAGGCCGGCGGTGAAGACCCAGCCGAGACCGGTCGGGATCTCCCCGTCGTCGCACGGCGCGACCGCGAGGGCGTCACCCGCGTCGGCCGCGCGCGCGGCCCGCAGCACTCCCTCACGGCACGGCAAGACGAGCAGGCGGACGTGACGGTCGAGGAGCGCCCTCGCGGACCCGTGGACGAGCTCGATCCTGGCCTCGCCGTCGATGCCGCCGCCGTTGTTGATCTCCGCAGCCGCGACGCGCGCGCCCTCCGCGACGATCGGCTCGCCTTGCACGATTCCGATCCGCACCGTTCCCGGCTGGAGCTCCTCGTCGCTCCCGCTCCCTGCGCAACCGGCGGCGAGCGCGACCACGACGAGGAGGACGAGCGCGCGCCGCATCCCGCGAGTCTACGGAGGCGTGAAATCACTCTTTCGAGGGATCGGTGATCCCCCTTTCGCGGTAGTGCGCACGCGAATGCGGGTGGGAGGATCGAAGTCCCTCCTAGCGGCCAACAGTTGAAACTGACGCTCAGCGATCCCGCCTACACCGAGCGGCTCGCGACCTTTCTCGAGAGCCTCGGGCAATCGGCGCTCGTCGCCGGTCCGGACCAGGTCGAGCTCGTGGTCGACGAGCGCTCGGATCTCGCGCGCAGCGAGCTGAAGATCTACCTCAGGGTCTGGGGCGTCCTGTACCCGGACGCCAAGGTCACGGTGGTCGATTAGCCGAGCGACGTCGAGAGCCGCTGCTGCTCGCGGCCGAGGACGCGGATGAGCTCGTTCACACGGGCGAGGCGCTTGTTGTAGGCCTTGATCGCCGCGATCTCCGCGCGCCGTGTCGCCGGGGTCGGCTGGGCGATTAGGCGCAGCCGCTGGATCAGGTAGGTCGCCGTCGCGGTGTCGCGCCGGCGTGCGGCCTCACGCAGCTGCCGCGAGAGCGAGCTCGTCGTCTGCACCCGCCGGACGAAGGCCTTGTGCGAAGGAGCGAGGGCGGGCGGGGCCTCGAGCTTCGCGACGCGCACACGCACAGCGTCGATGTCACGGGCGTACGCGGCGAACGCCCGGACCTGATCCTCGGATGTCTCGGCGTTCGAGAGCCGCTTGCGAAGCGCAGCCGCCGCGGGCTCCATCGGGCCTGCGTCGGTCTGCAGGCGTTGGAGGTAGACAGCCATCGCCGTCACTTCGCGGGCTGCATGCAGCTCCTCGTCGATGAGCGCGAGCAACACCGTGTGCAGCCGCTGAGCGTCACTCGGCGGGTCGAGTGCGGCCACGCGGCTGCGCAGAGTCGCCACGGTCCGCTCGGCCTCGCGCAGCTGCGGAATCACGTTCGCGAACGGCGTCTTGCCGCCGAACTTCTGGTATACCTGGTTGACGCTGCTGATCTCGGGCGAGAGCTCACGCTCGACGTCGTTGACCTGGGCGATGTAGTCGTTGACTCGCTCCTTCCGCGTCGGCCGGATGTCCCCGATCGCGACGTACGCGAGCAGGCCGGCCGCTATTAGGCCCGTAACGACCCAGAGGCCGAGCGTGACGCCCCGCCTAGCGAACCAGGTCGACCGTGGACGTGCTGCCGTCGCCGTGCCGGAAGACGAGTTTGACGAGGCCCTTCCCCGGCGCGAAGTAGCTCGTCCTGGTACCACTGCCGAAGGGGAAGCCCGCCTGCGTGAGCTTCGACCGCACGACGAGCGCGCGGAACGTCCCTGCCGGCACCTTGACCTGCTGCGTGCCCGTGATCTTCGTCGAGCCCGTGACGCCGAAGACCGAGTAGTCGCGGCTGGGCGCCTTCGACGCCCATTCGTTCCCGACTGCGGGGTACGCGGGCAGGATCGGGTTGTAGCCGAAGAGCATCAAATCGAACGGCGTGAAGAAGTGGCGGCGCCGGTCCTTCGGCGCACTCTTCGGCCCCAGCGGCGGCAAGGCCACGCGCGTCGCGGCCCGCGCCTGCACGGACACGTTGGAGACGCCGTCGAGGCGCTCCGTAAAGATGTACGCCGCCGCGAGCTTGATCGGGCCGGAGACGTGCTTCGCGCTGAAGCGCGCCGTGGAGTTCACGACCTCGTCGACGGCGATCTCGGTCACCGACGCTTGCTTCAAGTGCTTCGTGTTCGTCCAGCGGTACCTGAGCTTGGAGCCCTTCGTCAGCGGGAAGTAGTTCGCGTCGCCGGGCGGTGGAAGCGGCTTCTGGTTCGTCTCCTTCAGGACGGACGTCGTGACGGGTGCATCGCCGCCCTGGTGCTCGAAGACGATCTTCACCGGTCCGACGCCGTACACCCACCAGACCGTGCGCACTCCGCTGCCGTACGGATCGCCGAGCGCGCCCGCCTGCGTGATCTCCGAGCGCACCTTCGACGCGAGCACCTGCTCCGGGAACGCCGGCACCGTCACCTGCTCCGTTCCCTGGTACTCGGACGTCGCCGTGACGTCGCCTAGCGCCCCGCCGGCGCCGCTCCAGCGCGCGCCGGACAGCAGCGGTTCGGCGAGCACGGGCGAGCGGGTGCCCCAGATCAGCAGATACTGGGTGCTCGCGATGCTGTTGTTGCAGAAGGAGATGCGCGAACACAACACCGGAAACGTCGACGGCGGCGGATTGCTCGACCAGTCCGTGTTGATCAGACCCGCGTTCGATTCCTGGTAGCTGATCGTGCCGAGGCTCGTCGGCGCCTCGGGCGCGTTCCCCTGGCCCTCGGTCGTCCACCTCAGCGTGAAGGATTTCCCCTTCGACTCCTGCACCGTGACCTTCTCGTTCGTGGGAGTCGGGTTGTAGACGGAGTCCGTCCACTGGTAGGTCCACGTCGCATCCTGGGCATGCGGGAGCCACCCATCGGCGGCAGCGGGCGCGGCGAAGACGAGCGCCCACGCGGCGCTCGTGAGTACGAGGAGCCCCCCTTTCACGCGGGCGGACAGTAGCCGCGATCGGCTGGAGCCGCATGGGCCGGGCGGCCCATCACCGCCCCGGCGACGGACTACTTCCGGTCGTGCCGGTGGCCGCGCTTCGTCTTCGCGACCGCCATCAACGTGCTTCCGGCCGAAAGCCGCTCGGCGAGGTCGAAGGCCCAGCCGGCCGCCCGGCCTCCGAAGGCAAGATCGACCCTCCCGCCCGCCTCGCGGAAGAGCTCCAGCCCGACATTCGAGATCCTCCTCGCCGCGCCCCTCACGTCGCCTCGCGCGACGTCCCTTGCGGCCCTGTCGAGCTCGCTGAGCAAGTTCAGGGCTTCGCCCGCCTCGATCAGGCCGGCGGCCGCCGCGCGGCGGATCGCCTGGGTCAGACCGTCGAGCGACGCGTGAACCTCGAACGTGATTGTCGCGGTCGAAACGTTGCCGACCGTGTCGACCACGGTCACGACGAGCGTGTGCGATCTCGGGCCGAGCAGGAAGGCGTCGATCGACGAGCCGCTGAGCGGACGGCCGTCCACGGTGATGCTCGTCGAGCCGATGCCGCTCGGGTCGATCGCGGTGAAGATCACCGCCGCGATCTGCACGACGTCCAGAACGACTCCCGCCACCGGGCCCGTAATCGTGATCGCCGGGCCCTTGCGGTCGAGCAAGATGTCGTCCCTCGCGGAGCCGACGTTGCCCACGCGGTCGCGCACTTCGACGAGGACGGTCTTGACGCCGTCCGGGCCCGGCAGCGTCAGGCGGAGTTCGCTTGCGTAAGCCTGCCAGTCGCTCCACGTCGTGCCGTTGTCGGTCGAGAATCGCATGTCCGCGGCGCCGACCGCGTCGACGAACGCCAGGGCGAGGACCGCGGCAGTCGAGGACGTGACCGCGTCACCACGGTTGATGACGATGGTTCCCGCCGGCGCCACCGTGTCCTTCAGCGACGAATCAACACCCGCCGCCGACACGTTCCCAAACGCATCCCGCAACGTGGCACTCGCACTCAACACCCCATCCGCAAGCCCACTCAAATCCAGCACGGTCGAGAACACGCCACCCGCACCGATCGAGCCGCTACCGGCAACACTCGCCGTCCCATCCCCAATCACATACGCAACCGCCGCACCCACCTCGCCCACGACCTCGAGCAAAACCGCATGCCGATTCGCCAGACCCACATCCGCCAACGCCACACCCGGCGCCGCCGGCGCCAGCGTGTCCTTCACCGACGAATCAACACCCACCGCCGACGTGTTGCCCGCCAGATCGGTCAGCGTCGCGCGCGCAAGCAGCACCCCATCCGCAAGCCCACTCAGATCCAGCAACGTCGAGAACACGCCACCCTCACCGACCACTCCTGCGCCGCTCACTCGGGCGACCCCATCCGAGACGTTCGTCGAGACTGCGGCTCCGGTCTCGCCCGTCACGGTTAGCTGCACGCTCGACCGATCCGCCGCGTTGACATCGGGTAGTGCGACGATCGGCGCGGCCGGCGCGATCGAGTCGTAAACGATCGCGAGGACGTTTGACAGAGCGCTCACGTTGCCGGCGTCATCGACCCCTTGGGCCGTGTACGTCCACATGCCCTGCAGCTTGTCCGGCCCGAGCCCGCCACCTGGATCCGGCAGGAACACGAAGAGGCGGTCAGGCGCTGCGTCGAAGGTCGTGACGCGGCCGTTCGGCGCGACCTCGGTCGTCACCACGAGGTTCCCGTCCCCCGGCGACGCATAGATGTGCCAGATCGCGAAATTCGTCACATTATCGGTGTTCGAGAGCCCCGTGTCTTCGGCCGGCGAGAGGTCAAGCACCGGCGCGGTGGGGGCGACTGTGTCGATCCGCACGCTCAGCGCGGTGGAAAGCGCGCCCGGCGTCGAGAGCGCGTTCACGCGGGCGCGTGCCGCGATGGTGTGCAGCCCGTCGGTGAGCGCGAGGTCTACCTGGACGATTGCGACGCCGAGGTCGTTGGCGATCGCGGCGCCGAGCACCGTCCCGGCCTCGACGAGCTCGACGAGCAGGCCCGGAGCAGTCGTGACGCCGAACCGCGGCCGTGTGACGTTGGTGAGATCGTCGTTGTTGCGACTGCCGTGGTCGTCGGAGTCCAGCAGGTCAGGGCTCGAGGGTGCCGCGGGGACGACCTCCGCCACGTCGTCGTTGAGGATCGTGCCCGTCGCCGTGCCGCGGGCGACCTCGGCGCCTGCGGCCGCGGTGATCGTGAGCGTGAACGTCTCGTCCGGCTCGAGGGCCGCGTCACCGTTGATCGTCACGTCGACGGACGTCGCGGTCGCGCCGGCGGTGATCGTCGCGGTGCCGGTTCCTTCGACGAAGTCGACGCCGGCAGTCGCCGTCCCGCCGGCGAGCGCGTACGTGATCGTCACGTCGGCCGGAGCGCTCTCGGAGAGCGTGAAGACGAATGTGGCGGTCGTGGCTCCGCTGTTGCCTTCGGCAACGCTCACGTCCCCCACCGACACCAGTGGACGGCTGAAGACGAGGGTCGCGCTCTGAGAGGCCTCCGTGTTCCCTGCCCGGTCGATCGAATACCAGCTCAAGATGTGCGGGCCCCTCAGGCCGCCGAGGGACAACGGTGCGGAAGTCGCCGGACCGCCGTCGAGCAGCCAGTACGTCGCCTGCACGCCCGAGCCGTCGTCGCTTGCGTCGAGGGTGAAGACCGAGAGGTCGTTGAACGGCCCTGCGACGGGGTTCGTCGTCAGCGCCGTCGTCGGGGCGGTCGCGTCGACCCAGAAGACGATCGTCGTGCTCGCGGCGTTCGCGGCCCAGTCGCTTGCCGAGACCACGAGGACGTGCCGCCCCTCGTTCGACACCGCGCCGCCCGCGAAGGGTGAACCGTCGAGCGTGATCGTCGTGAACGCGAGGTTCGGGTCGGTTGCGGCGATGTCTGGGGTGACGGCCGCCGGGTAGGCGCCGCCGTTCGCTACTCCGGCGACCGTCACCACTGGTGCGATCGTGTCGATCGCAAAGGTCACCGCCGCCCGCGCAACCTCCGCGCCGCTACGGAGTGCGCGGGCGACGATCGTGTACGCGCCGCCGGCCGAGAGCTCTCCCGGCGTCCAGGACGCGCCGTTGAGCGTCACCTCGACGGCGTCGAACACCGGCGTCGTCACGATGACAGGCGTGACCGCGCGGCCGTAGACGCCGCCGTTCGCAACGCCCTGGATCTCGATCGTCGCCCGGCGGTAGACGACGTCGGCGTCGGTGATCCGGCCCGGCAGGTACGTCGGCGTGAGCAGCCCCGGCGTCAGGTGGCCCGCGACGCGCTGCGGCGCGAGCCGCAGCGGGAAGTTGTCCGAGAACAGCGCCGGATCGAGGGTGAACTCGTAATTGCCCGCCGAGTCGCTCGCGGTGCTCGCGACGGTGGAGATCCGCTGGCCGTAGAACGATCCGAACAGGTCGGCCCAGTCGCAGTGCGCGGCCCCGAAGGCGCAGAGCCAACGCTCGGCGTTGACCGTCACGCCCGCGAGCGCCGCGCCGAGGTCGTCCGTGACCGTGCCGGCGAGCCTGGTGGCGGGAAGCAGGAGCACGACGCCTATCGCTCCGGCCGAAGCCAGCAGGATGGCCGAGTTCCCGGAGGTCGGGAAGACACCCGTGGCAGAGACCCTGGCTTCGACGGCCGGACCGAGCCCCGCCCACGTGCCGTCGGCCTGCGGCGCAACCAGCGCCTCGTCCAGACCGTCGGACAGGTGGATGACCGCGCCGGCGACGGGCGTCCCGAACGAGTCGAGCACCGTCCCGGAGTACGGCGTCGAGAACGGGACATAGAGGAGATCGCGGACGAGCCTGCCGCCGGCGGCCGCGCCGGTGATCGACGCCGTCGAGCGTCCGTAGCCGATCCTGCCCGTCAGCATCCGCACCGTGGCGTCGGAGGACCTCGTCTCAGGATCCACGGCGAGCCATGCCACGTACTCGCCCAGGGAGTTCGTCCTGGTGGCCGCGCACGAGAGGCCGCAGACCTGGATCCCGACGCCCGCTACGGCCGCGCCGGTGTTCTGGAAGGCGACCGTGCCCGCGACGGACGCGCCGGCGATGAGCAGCAGCTCGACGTTCGTGAGGCCGCCCGCGCCGACCGCGACGCCCCGGAGCGCGGCAGCGCTGTGGCCGACGATGCTCGTCCCCGGATAGATGTTCCACACCGCGGGATCGCCGGAGATCGTCCAGGCGCCGTTCGCATCCGTCGTGGCCTCGATCCAGAACCAGCGCGCGCGCAGCGCCGAGTAGAACTCCGCGGCGACGGTGTAGCCGGCGACGGCACCGCCGGGGTCGCCGCGAACGACGCCGGAGGCCGACGTCGAGAACCTGTAGTAGTGGAAGTCCGCGATCACGATCGCGTCGCCCGCGTCAAGGGAGGGCGCGTTCCAGGTCGTGCTCTCGACGTCGAGGTCTGCGTACCCGGCCGGTTGGAGCTTGGCGCGGATGTCGACGCGGAAGACGTCAGCCGGAAGCCGCGCAGCGTACGAGCCGTCACCGGCGGTGATCACCGTCGCGCTGAAGTGGTAGTCGAAGGTGTGGGAGTAGACCTCGAGGTAGACGGACGCGCCGGCGACGCCGTTGCCGTTCTGGTCCTTCAGGTTGCCCGAGAGCGTTCGCGGCATGAGCGTGTACCTCAGGTCCTGCGTCGTCACGCCGGTGACGACGAGGCTCGCGCTGTGGCTCGCCGACGGCGTGTAGCGGCTCTCGAGCGACCGTGGGTAGTAGTCGGTCAGATCCTGCCCGTTGACCGACCACTGTCCGAGCAGGCCGCCGAGGCGGTAGCTGCCGTCGACGCCGCTGAGGGCGAAGTCTTCTGCGCGCACCGCCCCGCTCTCCGAACGCGCCTCCACGCGGACGCCCGCGAGCGGGTTGCCGCTCGCGTCTCTGACCGTGCCGGTGACGTAGACGGGGAACTCGTTCAGCCCGAACGCGAGCGCGTACAAGCTGCTCCCGGTCGTCGTGTCGAGGGCCTGCGCCGCGGATTGAAGGTTCGAGACGCCGCTGACCGAGAACGTCCACATCCCCCGCGAGACACCAAGGGAGATCGTGCCCGCCGCGTCGGTGTGCCCGCGAACCTCGTACCCCGTGTCCGACGTTCCCTGCACGAGCGCGTCCGCGATCGCCGTGCCACCTGGTGCCAGGACGGTGACCGCGACAGTGACGCCGGCCACCGGCGGCCGGTTCGCGAGCTCGTCGACCGGGGTCGCCGCGACGTACGTGCTGAAGTGGACCAGTGGCGCGCGGACGGTGTGCGTCGCTGGGTCGACGACGGAGTCGAGCTCGATCGCCCCGTCCGTCGGATGCAGGTAGTAGATGCGCGGCGGCATTGCCGACGTGTAATCGATCGTCAGCTCAGCGGCGCCGCCGAATCGCTCCACGACGTCGCCGTTCGCGTTGGTGGCGACGAGGTCGTACGCGGGCGACGCGGTCGTGACCTCGGCCGGCGCGGACACCTTGCTCGGAGTGACGGTGACATAGATGTCGTTCAGGAGCACGCCGGGCGCGAAGCTGACCGTTGCTCCGCCGTCGGCGCTCACGACGCTGCCGCCGTCGGCGGCGCTGATCTCCGTGGCCCCTGCCGGCGGGCCGCGGGCGGTTGCGGGCGGATCGCTCTGACCGGCAGTGATCGTCTCCCCGGGGGCGGTCGTCGACCCGTCAGTTCCCTGCGCTGCGGCCGGCCCACCGGAAGTCGCCGTCCCAGGGCTGCCCGCGGCGGACGTGCCGCCGCCGCCGGCCGTCGCGGTCGGCGTCTCTGCGCCCGTCGCCGGTCCCGCGGCCGCACCGTTGTTGCTCGTGCCGATCACCGTCGTCGTCACGATCGGCGGCGTCACGTTCGCGACCGGATCGAGCGGGAGTGCTGCACCGCCCTGGTTCACGGAAGGAATCGAGATCGGACCGGTGGCCGGGGAGTTCAGGGTCGCGGCCGGCGGGTCCGGGTCCGGGATCTGAGTCTGGCTCACGACGGGTTGGGCCGGCGCCGCCGCGCCGGTCGCGATCTCGTTCGAAGCCGGCGAGGTCACCGCAGCGCCGGACTGCGGTGCGATCGTCTCCGAACCGCCGCTCGTTCCGCCCGCGCTGATCGTTTCGTCGTCAGTCGTTGTCGCGGTCGCGGTCTGCGTCGCGCCGGCGTCGGTTGCGGGGACCGTCGTCGACACGGTGTTCGCGTTCGTGTCCGCCGGCGCCGCGACCGTGACCGTCACGGTCGGCGCCGGAGCGGCCGCGGCAGCCTCAACCTGCGCTTGCGCTTGCGCCGCAGCTGCAGCAGCTTCCGCACGCGCCTGTGCTTCCGCCTCGAGCCGCGCGATCCGCTCCTGCTCCGCCGCCTGCGCGGTCGCCTGCGCGACGGGATCGGGTGTCGCCGGATCGATCATCACGTCCGGCATCGCGCCGATCGACTCTTCGTACACTGGCGCCGAGGTATCGTCCTTCGTCGCCGGCTTCGGCTGCGGCACGAGCACGTAGTCGTTGGAGACGACCGGAACTCGCACGCGCCGCGCGGGGACCGCAGCCCGCTGCGCCTGACGTTGTGGTCTCGTTGCTGCGCGCGTCGGCACCGGAGCGGTCGGGAGTGCAGGCTGCGCGCTCGCACGCACCGGCGCCGGAACGCGCAGCGCAGGGAACGCGAACTGCGACACGTGCAGCGACTCGAGCGCGACCGGTTGTGTCTGCTGCGGAATGCGGAACTCTGCCGCGAGCGGCAACACGTATCCCGCGACCAGGCTGAGCAAACCGGTCGCCAGGATGGCGCGACCGACCGGGCCGCGACGGAGTTCGTCGAGACTCGGTTCCGGAAGCGCTACCGCAAGCGCGTTGTACTTCTTAATGCCGCACTCCCCTTTATCTCCCCTGGCCTAAGCCGCAGAACCAGGGACTGTTTCACAGCCCCAAGGAGGTTTTCAATGGTGGGAAAGGCCTACTCGACCGGCTAGGAAAACGGGCGCATGCGGGCCTTTTGTTAGCTCATGACCTCGCCGACGGTGACGTCCGCCCAGAGGCCTGTGGTGGTCACGTCCGTGCCGCCTGCGGTCGCGCTCACGCTGTCGGATCAGCCTGGCTGGGCGGACGTCGCCCTCGGTCTTGTCGCCCGGCCAGCCGTTGCCGAGCACTTTCGCCGGTCGTATCTGCACGAAACCGGCACTCCGGCGCTCGCCGCACCAGCGCCGGAGTCGGCGCGCGGTACGCGTGAGAATTCCGCGGTCCACGGGACCACGCCGACGAGCCTCGAGAACGAGTTCTGGGCGCACACGTC
The DNA here is from genome assembly GCA_036000665.1 of Gaiellaceae bacterium. GTDB lineage: Bacteria > Actinomycetota > Thermoleophilia > Gaiellales > Gaiellaceae > JACCTU01. Next base: position 14,344 of record DASYUZ010000013.1, on the reverse strand, counting down.
GCCACGCATGGACACTGTGATGACCGTCTCCCTCGGTTTTCTCCCCAGCCCCCCACCAGAGGCCAGCGAGCCGACTTTGACATGGGCCGCAAGAGACTTCAATAGGCCGAACGGCCTACTGGATGAAATCGGCCCTACGAAAAAGCGCGGCGCCACGCGCTGCGCTTTTAGCTCCCCGGGTTGGACTCGAACCAACAACCCTCCGGTTAACAGCCAGCCCGAATGAGGTCACTCTCGGTGCGCTCCGCATAGTTAAGCCGCCTCAGGTGGTCTGAGAGCACGCCGGATCAGGTCGATGGGTACCAATTGCGGTACCAAATCCGCGTCGCGGGCGGTTGGGTCGGAGGCGAGCCGCCACACCTCGCTTGCGCGAGGCGGTTTGCTCGCCCCCGCCCTCCGAACCGGACGTGCGAGTTCCCCCGCATCCGGCTCTCCACAGGGTGGGCTCGGTCGGTGTCGGGGCTGGTCAGGCAGCGGCGGTTCCCGGCCGGCAGGTGGAGCCGGCTTGTCCGGTTGGCGCCCACGGTGAGGCGATGCGGCGCCCGCGATAGCGGTAGCGGGTGACCGCGACTTCACCGGGCCAGTAGAGCCTTCTCCCTTCCGGGCTCACCCAGTCTTCACGCTTCCAGTACCGCCGTCTGACCTGTTGCCAGGTCAGCCGCTTGTGCTTCTTGCGCAGCCACAGCACCAGACGCGACCACAGGTAGTGGTCGAGGTAGTGGAAGCAGCGCTTGCTCGCGGCGTGACGGTGGTAGTTGGTCCAACCCCGTAGGAGCGGGTTGAGCGCACGGATGAGCTCGTCGAGTGAGAGGTTCTTCCTGTCGCTCTTGGTCAGCACCTTGATCCGATGTTTGACCTCGCAGAACGCCTGCTTGCTCGGGAAGCTGTAGGCGACGGGTCGACGCCCGGGTTTCGCGAGTCGCACGATGCGAAAGCCGAGCAGGTCGAAGCCGTCGTCGACATGGGTGATCCGTGTCTTCTCGGTCGAGAGCGTCAAGCGCAGTTGCTCTCGTAGCAGCACGGCCGTTTCCTCCTTGAGCGCCTCGGCCTGGGCGCGGGTGCCGTGCACCAGCAACACGAAGTCGTCCGCGTAGCGGACGAGCCGGCAGCTGGGCTGCCCCTGCGCCCGGGCACGCACGCGTTGACTCGAGGTCTGCGCACGCCAGGCCCGCTCGAAGTGACGGTCGAGCACCGAGAGGGCGACGTTCGCAAGCAGCGGTGAAAGTATCGCCCCTTGCGGCGTCCCCGATGGCGTCGCGGTCACGGAGCCAAGCTCGCGCATAACTCCGGCGCCGAGAAACTGCTTCACCAGCCGCAGAACGCGTTTGTCGGTCACCCGACGGCGCAGCTCGGCCATCAGCAGCGAATGATCGATGCTCCCGAAGCAGTCTTCCACGTCTCCCTCAACCACCCACTCGTACGAGCGGCGCGGGTTGATGAAGTACCGCACCTCTTCGATGGCGTCCTGTGCTCTGCGCCCGGGCCGGAAGCCGTACGAGGTCGGGCAGAAGTCCGCCTCGAAAATCGGCTCCAGCACGAGCTTCGCCGCCATCTGCACGACCCGGTCACGCAACGCGGGAATGCCAAGCCGTCTGACCTTCCCCGAGCGCTTCGGGATCGCGTGCTCGCGCACCGGTTGCGGGGCGTAGCTTCCGTCCCGGAGCGCCTGACGGAGCTCGCCCAGGACTCGCTCCACGCCCAGCCGCTCGATGCGTCTGCGCGTTTCGCCATCGACACCGGGAGTGCGCGACCCCCGGTTTCGCTTCACCCGCTCCCACGCGACCAGCAGCGTCGCGGGATCGCAGACGAAGTTGAAGAGATCGCCGAAGCGCTTCTCTCTGTCCTCGCCTGCCCAACGGTGCAGCTTGCGCTGCCATGCCAGTACCCGCTCCTCGGCCAGCTCGGCCGCCGACGGCGCGGACGTATTCACGCCCGACCTCCTGGATGGACTCGCCTGCCGCGGCCCTGCTGTCTGCCTTCGCCATGTGGACGGCTTTCCCGCCCTCGGACTACTACGCAGACTCCGCCACGCCCCGCACGCACGAGCGGACAGCGCGCCGTGCCGGCCTCCACCAGGCCGGCGCGCGCGGGACGCTTCCCTCGTTCACCGTGATCCGTTCGAACGGGTCGGCAGCCGGCTCTACCCCTGCAGCGCATCCGCGGGGCAATCGCAGTCTCCCCACGGCCACCGCGCCCCCACCCGGGAGCCCGGCGCGGGCCGCCATAGTTCAAGGCGGCACCGTCTGCTGCGTACGGCCCATATCCGCCAGGTTTGGAGCCGCTCAACGATGAAGGGGCTTCTACCACCGGATCGCTTGCGCTCTACCTTTCGCTCTCGCTAGCACGCGCGCGGGCGTCTGGCAGTACCGCCCGGCCGTTACGTTGTCAGGGCGCTTCGCCATCCGCGTGCGCTTCCACGCCAACGGCGGCCCCCAGCTTCACCGAGCCGCTGCATCAGCCCGGGGCCGGCATCCCAGCCGGCACGGACAAGGACTCCTACACCAACCGTCCTCCCTTCACGTGCGCCTCGAGGCGCACGAACCGAGCATTGCGCAAACCACGTCACCGCTGACCCTCTGGACCTCAAGAAACGCCAGCAGTCCAACTGATCGCGGCTGCAGGACGGTTGCACGAGGACTGTCCGGTGCGACGGTCTCGCAACGCCACCTTTTGCGTGATCAGAGGCGTGGCCCCAAACGGCGAGCGGATCCGACGCGAGGGGCTCGACGAGGCGGCCCTACACCAAGAGTGCCTGTCGCGGCCTCGGCGAGTGTTCGCGGATGAACTCGGCAAGACGGAGCCTGTGTGCTTCGCCGAAGGGGTCGCCTTCGGCGTCGACGAATCGAACCTTCGACGGTAGGTGCAGTTCAAGAGTTGTGCACATAGCATTCCCGCTATACTTGGCGCATGGAAGCAACCATCATCACCTTCTTGATCGCGTTTCCGGTGGTCGGTGCGCTGTCCCGCCGCTGGGTTGGCCTCCTGCTGCCGCTTCTCGCCTGGCCCCTGCTTTACCTCGGTCTTGCGCGCGGCTGGTGGGGTAATGGACTTGGCGACGGCTGGCAGTTCGCCGCCGCGGCGTTGCTAGCGGCCGGGGTCATCACGACCGGGCTTGCCGTAGCGATTGCGCGGCGGATGAGCCGGCCCAAGGAGCGCGAGCTGCAGGTCGCGTAGATACGCGGTCGTCAGCGGCCGCCGCCGCCGCGCGCCTGCGCAACGCGGGGAGCGAGCGCGGACGACCGATCCGTCGACGAGAAGCGAGCGACGCGGACGTGCCGCGACGCGCGCGCGGCCTTTCCGAGGTCGGCGGTCCGCTCGTGAACCTTCAAGTCCCGATTTGGCAATAACGGTGTGATGTCGAGTACTTGGAGCGATGCTGAGGCCATCGCCGCGTCGCTGACGGATCCGATCGCCTTCGAGGCGATCTTGACCGTCACTTCAAGGCGATCAGCAGCTATCTCAGGCGAAGGCTCACCCACGCGATCGCCGATGAGCTCGCCGCCGAGGCCTTCACGACGGCATTTGCCGGTCGGCGAAGCTACCAGCTCGAACGGCCAGACGCGCGCCCCTGGCTGTACGGGATTGCGGCGAACCTGCTCCGCCGGCATTTCCGGGACGAGGAGCGGGAACTCCAACCTACGCCCGAACGGGTATCGATCCGGTCGCCGCCGCCGGCGAGCCGCTCGAGGAGCTAATCCGCCGCGACGTCGAGCCGGCGATTGCGCGCGCACTGATGGAACTCGAGCCCGGCGACCGTGAGGTGCGTCTCCTCTTTGCTTGGGCCAATCTGAGCTATGACGACATCGCCAGCGCGCTTGAGCTCCCGGTCGGGACGGTCAAGTCTCGGCTGAACCGCGCCCGCGCGCTAGTGCGAGCGTCGCTCGCCCCGTGGTTTGCCAGCAATGAGGAGGCCCTCAGTGGATGAACTCGCCCTGCTCCGCGACTTCCGCGGAAAAGTCGGCAGCTGCGATGCGATCGCGGAGGCGCGTGCGCGCTCCCACCTTCGGGCAGGGATCGCAGCCGAGGCGGAACAGTCCAGCTTGCCGAAACGGCGCAGGCGACCTCGGCGCCGCTTGATCCTGCTCACCGCCCTGGGCACGCTCGCCTTCGTCGTCGGCACGCCCACCTTCGGAGTCGGCTCGCGCCTCCACGACCTGCTCTTCCAGGTCTCGACGCCGTCCGAGCCGATCACCACCACCGAGTCGCTTTCGCCCGAATCGAAGTGGCTGCTCGAGCACGAAGGAGAAGTCGACTGGGACTCCTTTACGCGGATCGGCGCTGCTGGCCCCATCGTCTATTACGAGATCCGCAAGCAGAGCGGTGAACGCTGCTTCGGGAGCGGCAGGGTCGCGATGCGACCGGAGGTTCAGTCGCTGTACTGCCCCGCGTCCGGCAGGAGCTTCGCGTACCCATCCGCGTCGCAGCCGATCGTCGACTTCTCATCGTTCGTCCTCGACGCACGCACGGACGCGTCGCGACTGTCGGTACTGACGGGGATTGCCGCCGACGGGGTGGCTCGTGTAGGAGTCGTCGGAACCGAGGGCGCGATCCACTCCGTCGCCGTCAGAGAAAACGCGTACTACGCGAAGGAGTTCACACAACGGATCCGTGGTCGCGCTCGTCGCTCTCGACGCCGCCGGCCAAGTCGTCTACAACCATTCGCTCCCGCGCTGAAAGGAGGGCGTCCCGCGCCCTTCATTTGGTCCATCCGGTGGGTCCTGTTTGCTGGATTTGAAAGACCGAGTGGAGGTATGTGGCCGGCTAAGCGGGCGTATCTGGGATCGAACCCAAAGAACATCCCACCAACGTTCGGCTCGCACACCTGTTGCGCGCCGATGGACCTCGCGTTTTGGCTCGCGGCTGACGCCGCGAGCCCGCTGCTCCGCCCACCCGCCTAAGTCCAGGGCTTGAGGCCGTGGACTTGCCCCGCACCACCCCCGCCCAACATCAAATGCGGGGGGGGGTGGTGCGGGGCCGGCGGGTGGGCGGAGCAGCGAAGACAAGAGACAGGTGAATGAGTGCGGTGAACGAGGATCGATACGTCCGAGCACGTCGACCTGAAGGAAGACCAGAGCGGAGCGGCACGGTTGATCGATGAACCCGGGGGCGAGTTGAGACACGTCAGGTCCAGGCCGCGTACCTTGGCGAGCTGAAATCGACATTACTAGGTATGTCAGCGACGTCCTGCGGGCCTCGTGCATTCAGGCGATCGGCGGCTGGTGGTCCGACCTCGTCGGCAGCTGCGTGGCCGCCTCCGGATCCAACGAGCAACAGGGACCGTTCCAGTAGCCCACCGATGCAGGGCGACGGCACGAGCGGCGCATCGACGCCGGACCGCCTTCTGACCGCCGTGGAGGTCGCCACGCTGCTCTCCGTGCCCGAGAGCTGGGTCCAGGAGCAGACCAGGCTCGGCCAGCTGCCCCACGTCGCCCTTGGTCGCTATCGCCGCTACCGCCGCGCGGCGCTCGTGGAGTGGCTGCTACATCGAGAGACGAACGGCAACTCCTAACGCGCGCATGCACGCGCCGCGGCTGAGTCAGGAGTCGTCATTGACTGGGCGATGCGGCTGAACGTTCCGGATCCACCGCCGCGACGATCCGTGCAGGGGTCGCGAGACGCAGCCGACGACGGCGCAGTTCGTGTGCTCCGCTCGTCGGACGACTCGTCTTGCGCACTCGTGCGAAAGCGACATCGTCCGAATGGGACACCTTGTTCGCTGCGCAGGGCGTCGGCAGCATCTGCAGCACGATGCGCGCAGCGCAAGCTAAACGACGGTGGTCCTCGCCTGACCATGCAGCACGGTGACTACGAGCCAGACCGCCGCCAGCGAACGGTCGTCGGGGATCCTCCCCACGCCGTTCGCGGCGTCCGGTGGGACGAAGGGCGGTAGTGGCCGTGCCTAGCGGCGCGTGCGTGATTCGCCGCGATGGGAAGCGCGGCGCTGTCTGGTCCATCAAGTACCGCGACGCCGGTGGTCGCCAGGTGAAGGAGCGCCTTGGTCCGGAGCCGCAATGGAACCGTCAGCGGGCGGAACGCGAGCTCGGCAAACGGCTCGATGCGGTCGAACGAGGGCTCCGCAAGCCTGAACGACGCACGTTCAACGTACTTGCGGATGAGTTCGAGGCCGTTGCGCTCGCTGCGAAGCCGCGAAAAACGACGACGCTGATCGACTACAGGGCAACGCTTCGAAATCATCTCCGGCCCGCGTTCGGCAACTGCGATCTCGCGCGGCTCTCGCAGCAGCCCGAGGCGTTCGACAGGTATGTCGCAGCGAAGTTACGAGCGGGTCTCGCCCCGAAGACCGTCCGCAACCATTTGGGCTTGCTCGGATTGATGTTCCGTCAGGCCCGGAAGTGGCGCTGGGTCGCAGAAAACCCTCTCGAGCTCGTGGACGCGCCTTCGGCTCCCGGGGTCGAGGCCGAGACGTTACCCCCGGACGCGGTCGCACGGCTGCTTGCTGCGTACCGCGAGCTGGCGGCAAACGCCAAACCGGCCGAACAGCACTGGGTCGATTCGGCGCGCCGCATGACCGTCGTGGCGCTCTCGACCGGGCTCCGTCGCGGCGAACTGCTCGGCTTACGGTGGCAGGACGTCGAATTCCTCGATTGTCGCGTACACGTCCGTCAGTCGTTCGTCCGCGGCGAGATGACCACTCCGAAGAGCCGCGCCGGACGTCGGGTCATCGAACTCGGCACGCACGCACTCGACGCGCTTGAGGAGCAGTGGAAGGTCTCGCGGTTCCGGGCGCCCGACTCGATCGTCTTCTGCCACGAGGCGCTCGGTACGCCTCTCGACCCGTCGAAGCTGAGCAAGATCGCGAAGAAGGCGATCTCTGAAGCCGGGATCGCTAAGGGGTTCCCGCCCTGGCACGGCCTCCGGCACACGGCGCTGACCGAGACGGCCGCTGCCGGCGTTCCGGGGATGTTCGTCCAGGCGAAGGCGGGCCACGCACAGGGCTCGACGACGGAGCGCTACCTGCACCCGACCAAGACGGCCTATCCGGGCGCGGCTGATCTCGCCGAGGCTCGGCTGTTCAAGGGCTGAGCGGTACCAATTCCGGTACCGGGAAGGGCGCTCCAGACGGGGCGCCTTCACGTTTCGGCCTCTTTGCAAGAGGTTCTCAGCTCCCCGGGTTGGACTCGAACCAACAACCCTCCGGTTAACAGCCGGATGCTCTGCCAATTGAGCTACCGGGGATCGAGCCGGCGCATTGTAGCGGCGCCTCGATCGGGCCTAGGCGAACTCCCGGATCGCGGTCCGGATCTCCGCCAGTTTGTGCTGCAGCTCGTGCAGGTGCGCCTCGTCGGCCGCGGCGAGCTCCTGGCGAAGGCGCCGCTCTCGCAAACGCAGGAGGAGCTGCTTCGCCGTCTCCTCGTCGATCCCTTCGGCCTCCGCGCGCGCATCCAGCTCGGCGAGCAGCGCGACGAGCTCGGGTTCCGGAGCCGCCGGCGGCGCGAGCAGGTGCTCGCGCATCTGACGGTGGACCGCGGAGTCGAAGTGCTCGGGCCCGAGCTCCGCGAGCACGCGCTCGAGCGCGGGATGCGCGAGCACACCGGCGAGCGCGCTGCGCTCGAGACGTTCACCGGCGTCGACGAGGCGCGGCGAGACTGCGGTGCCCGAGCTGGTCGTGCCGCTGACGGCAGAGCGAAGCTGGACCGTCAGCCCGAGCCGGTCGTTCGCGAGCCGCCACGCGTCGTGTCGCTCCGGCGACTCCGGAATACCGTTCAGCACGTCCTGCACGCGCAGGTACGCGTGCTGCCGGTCACGCGCGCGCTCGAGCTCGAGACGCACGCGGTGCACGGCATACGGCTCGGCAGCACGCAACCGCTCCTCGAAGCCGTCAGGATCGTCGGCCGGATCGCGCCCTTTCGGAAGCGCGACGACGCGCACCTCGAGCCCTTGCCGAAGCGCGAGCTCCATCCCGCGCAGAGTTGCGTCTTCGCCCGCAGCGTCGGCGTCGAAACAGAGGAAGACGCGTGTCGTGAGCCGTGCGAGCTCGCGCAGCTGACGGTCGGTGAGCGCGGTCCCCATCGACGCGACCACCGGCTCGAGCCCCGCCTGGCGAAGCGCGATCACGTCGGGATTCCCCTCGACGACGATCGCGCGGTCCTGCTTCGAGATCGAGCCGCGCGCAAGGTGGAATCCGTAGAGCACGTTCGACTTGTGGAAGAGCTCGCTCTCGCGCGAGTTCACGTACTTACCGCGGAGCGGATCGTCGTCGTGAAGCTTTCGCGCCTGGAAGGCGATCACGCGTCCACGCGCATCCGCGAGCGGGAACATCAGTCGTCGTTGGAACATGTCGTTCCCGCGTGGCGTGACAAGACCCGCGGCCTCGAGCTCGTCGGCCGTGAAGCTCTTCTCGCGTGCCTTCCGCGCAATCGTCGCGCCCGCGGGAGAGAGACCGAGCCGGAACTCGCGGCAGACCTCCTCGCCGAGCTTGCGCGAGGCGAGATACTCGCGCGCGGCCGCGCCCCGGTCGGACTCCCAGAGCACGCGCTCGTAGTACGACGCGGCCTGCTCGAGCAACACGAGCAGCCGATCGCGGCGCCGGCGTTGTGCGTCAACGGCCGGCGACGACTCCTCGTACTCCAGCTCGACGTGGAAGCGGTCGGCGAGCCACTCGACCGCGCCGACGAAATCGAGTCCCTCGGTCTCGCGCACGAACGAGATCGCGTCGCCGCCGACGCCGCAGCCAAAGCAGTGGTACCAGCCTCGGTCCGGCGAGACGGAAAACGAGGGGGTCTTCTCCTCGTGGAAGGGACACAGCCCTGTGTAGCGGCCCCCCACCTTGCGCAGCCGCGTCTTCGCCTCGACCAGGTCGACAATGCTCGCGGCCGCTTTGACTGCTTCGACGGAGGCGTCCTTGATCCGCGCCATCAGCTCTGCCCCGTGAACTCGAGCGCGAAGCGGTCCGTCATTCCCGAGAGGTAGTCGGCGATCGCGTCGGCGTCGTCCCCACGCGCCGCGAGGCGCTCGAAGATCGCTCGCACGGTGGCCCGTGCGCGCTCGTGCTCGGCGCGCGTGTGCGGACCGAGGTACACGTGCTCGAACATGAACGCGCGCAGCGAGAGCATCGCGCCACCGACCTCGTCGCTCTGCACAATGTCTCCTGCGGCGGCGGAGGTCTCGACGAGATCGTGAACGAGCGTGTCGATGCGCCTCGAGCCTTTCGGGCCGAGGATCTCGATCTCCTCCCGGGGCAGCTCCTCGGCGCTCAGGAGGCCGAACCGGATCGAGTCGTCGATGTCGTGATTGATGTACGCGACGCGGTCGACGATGCGCACGATCTTCCCTTCGTGAGTCGCAGGCTCGTCCGGACCCGTGTGCGTGAGGATCCCGTCCCGCACCTCCCACGTAAGGTTCAGGGACTCGGCGATCCGCAGCGACTGCTCGTTGTGCCGGAAGCCGCGCCCAAAGCGCTCGCGTAGGCACTCGTCGAGCGCCTCTTCGCCTGCGTGCCCGAACGGCGGGTGACCCATGTCGTGTCCCAGCCCGATCGCTTCGGTCAAGTCCTCGTTCAAGCGCAAGGCGCGCGCGACCCCGCGGGCGATGGCCGTCGTCTCGAGCGTGTGCGTCATGCGCGTCCGGTAGTGGTCGCCGGCCGGGTCGATGAACACCTGCGTTTTTCCCTTCAGCCGCCGGAACGGCTTCGAGTGCAGCACCCGGTCGCGGTCGCGCTGGAACGGCGTCCGCACGCGGCACGGCTCCTCCTCGCGCAGCCGCCCTCGTGTCTCGTACGAGCGAACGGCGAGCGAGGAGAGCCACCGCTCCTCGTGCTCGCGCACGCCTTGCTCGAAGGCGTCGGCAATCCGTCCGGCCAGCTCCGGCATCCGGCCTAGCGTAGTCGGTGCTCCGGCGAGGAACCGTGGCCGAAGCCGGCCGCGTCCGTTCGAGAGGTGGCCGCGGGACGTTCCCATCCCAAACCCCCACCCACCCGGGGGGACCCGGTCCTCGAGACGCTACCTGGGCGCCCGCCGCTCTGTATCACGCGCGCGTGTACATAGAGAAAAAAGTGTGTGGCGATTCGTTCAGACGATGATCGGCACGGTGCCGCCGTCCGCGCTCCACGCTGCGCCGGTCACGTACGACGAACGATCCGAGCACAGAAACGCGATCACCGCCGCGATCTCTTCGGGCTCGGCGAGCCGCCCGAGCGGCCGGCCGGCGCCGACGGAGGCGAGCACCTCGTCCCGTCCCTTCCCCGAGCGCTCCGCCTGCTGCTCTGCAAGCCCGCCCTCGCCGAGCCAAGCGTCGGTCGCGGTCGGCCCGGGCGTGACCGCGTTGCACCGAATCCCGTCGCGCGCGTACAGGTCGGCGACGAGCCGCGAGAGCGAGAGCACGGCCGCCTTCGTGACCGAGTAGTGGGGCATGCCGGTCGAGGGCCGCTTCGCCGCAGTCGAGGAGACGTTGACGATCACGCCCCTCCCCCGCTCCCGCATCGAGGGCACGACCGCGCGAATCGCACGCACGAAGCTCATCACGTTCAGCTCCCAGAGGTCGTCCCACTGGCGATCGCTGAGTTCCAGGAAGTCGGCCTGGTACGCGAGTCCGACGTTGTTGACGAGGCAGTCGACCGGCCCGACCTCCGCTTCCGCCTGCGCGATGAGCTCCTCCGGCGCGCCCGGCTCGGAGAGGTCCGCAACGACGGCGAGGGCCGCTCCCACCTCCCGCCGGGCGGCCTCGGCGCGCTTCGAGTCCCGGCCCGACACGACCACACGAGCCCCTTCGGCCACGAGCAGGCGCGCAGTCTCGAGGCCGATCCCGCCGGTCGATCCCGTCACGACACACACTCGTGCGCGGAGGCCCAGGTCCACGTGGTTAGCGTAGTGGCGTGACGACCCTCCTCCTCACCAGGCACGGCGAGACCGACTGGAACGCGCAACGCCGGTGGCAGGGCCACTCCGACCCGCCGCTCAACGAGCGCGGCCGTGAGCAGGCGCGCGAGCTCGCCGCCATGCTCGACGGCGTCGACGTCATCTACGCGAGCGACCTCGCCCGCGCGCGGGAGACGGCCGAGATCCTCGGCCGACGACTCGGCCTGGAGGTCCGCCTCGACCCGCGGCTGCGCGAGCGCTCCTTCGGTGCGTGGGAGGGAAAGACCTGGGACGAGCTCGAGGAGCGTTTCGCAGAGGCGCTCGACCGTTGGCGCGCCGGCGAGACCCACGGCCCCGACGACGCGGAGCCGTATCAGGACTTCAGCCGGCGGGTCGAGTCGTTCCTCGAGGACATCCTCGCCAGGCATCCCGGAGAGATGGTTCTGGTCGTCGGCCACGGCGGCTCGATCCGGGCGATCCACGCCCTCGCGGAAGGTCTCGAGTACGCTCGAGACCACCTGCGGATTCCCGCCGTGCCGAACTGCGGCCTGTCCCGATATGCCGTTCTGGAGGGAAAACTCGCGCGGCTAGACTGAGCCCCGGTGGAGGACTACACGAATAAGTACAAGGGCGAGGCGGTCGAGATCGCCCTCTTCGGCGGGGAGTACCAGGAAGGCGTTCTCACGGCCTACTGCTACGTCGAGGACGTCGCCCACATCGAGCTGAACGGGCACATCCTGATCCCGCTTCAGAACATCGCCTCGCTCCACTGCTCGAGCCGCTGCGACGCGCCGGAGGCGGACTGGCCACCGCGCGGGCTCGAGGACGAGCGCGAAGACGACAATTAGGCTGTGCGTCTCGCGGCCGCTCGGAACCTCCTGAAGGTCTGGGCGCTGGTCGCCGGCCTTTGCGCCGCGCTCGGCCTGCTCGGTTGGGCGGCCGGCGGCTACCGCGTGCTCTCCAGCGTCGTTTTCTGCGCGCTGCTCGCCGCGGCGGCTGCGTACTGGTACGTCGACCGCGTCGTGATGGGAATGATCGGCGCACGCGAGCTGCCGCTCGCCGAGGCACCCGGGTTCCACTCGACGGTCGAGCGGCTTGCCGCGCTCGCGCGGGTGGTGAAGCCGAAGCTGTACGTGATGCCGGACGGACACCCGCGCGCGCTCGCGGCCGGCCGAGGCCCGCGCGGATCGGCGATCGCCGTCAGCCGCGGCCTGCTCGCGGCCGCGCCGCCGGCAGAGCTCGAGGCCGTCATCGCGCACGAGCTCGCGCACATCCGTGCGCGCGACGTCGTCACGCAGGAGGTCGTCGTCGTCCTCGCCGCGGCGCTCATCGACTTGACGCGAGTCGGCGGGTTTCTGCAGCGCGCGCTGCTGTTCGTCCTCGGGCCGCTCGCAGCGGCACCGGTACACCTGATGCTCTCGCCGAGGCGCGAGTTTGCCGCCGACCGCTTCGCGGCGCGGCTGTGCGAGACGCCGCACGGGCTTGCCGACGCGCTCCTCCGCCTCGAGCAGACGAGCGAGCTCGTCGAGTTCCGCGCCAGCCCCGCCACCGAGCCGCTCTACACGATCAACCCGTTTGAGCCGCGCGGTATTGCGGCGATGTTCCTCACGCACCCGCCGACGGCGGAACGCGTACGACGTCTCCGGGCTCTGGACCCCGACTGGGAGAAGAACCTGCGCGCCGCGTAGCGGCCTCCGCACGGCGCGCAATGCCAAGCGTGACGAGACCGGTCGCGATCAGCGCCGGCACGATTGCATATGCCGCGCGCAGATTTGCGGCGTCGGCAAGCGCACCCAGGACGAACGGAGCGACGGCGATCGCGATTCCGGCGGCGAAAGCGGCGCGCGCGCTGGCCGCGTCGGTGCGGCCGCCGGCGGCGCGGATCGCCAGCGCTAGCCCAAGCGGATAGAGCACGGCGACACCCGCGCCGGTTACGAAGAGCGCCATCACCGCGGCGGCTGCGAGGGGCACGAGCCAGAAGACGAGGAAGCCGCTGGCCGCGAGCACAAGGGCGGCGACGAGCAACCGCTCGGGTGCGATCCGTTTGACGAGCCAACCGCCTGCGAAACGGCCGAGCGCGATGCCGACCAGGAAAAGGCTCACCGCCGCGGCCGCGCTCGAATTGGACAGGTTCCGCTCCGTCTCCAAGTAGTCGGCGCTCCAGAAGACCACGCAGAACTCGATGGCGACGAAGAAGAGCAGCGCGCTCCAGTACAGCCAGTACGCTCGCGGTAACTCGGGCTCGTGACCGTGCGGCAGCTCCGGCGCTGCCGGGAAGCAGACCGATCGGTACGCGAGCGCCAGCGCGGGAACCGCGAGCAGAGCGGCGGCGACGAACACGGCGCGCCAGTCCGAGCCCGCGACGATCGCGAGCGCGACGGCGAGGGGGGCAGCGGCGCCGAGCGCGGCGGCAAGCGCGTTCGATTCGACGATCGCGGCGGGCCCGAGCGTACCGTGGCGGTCGGCAAGCGCAGCCTGGATGATCGCGACCAGGAGCGCGCCCGCGAAGCCGAAGACCGCCGCCACCGGCAGCGTGATCTCGATCCGCCCGCCGAGCGCGAGGCCGAGCGCGCCCAGCGCCACTCCGGTCGCCGCGACCCAGAAGGCGCGGCGACGACCGAGCGCGAGCACGAACCGGTGGCCGACCAGACCAACCGCGACCGCGCCGGCCGCGATGAGCGTCGTGTGCAGGCTGACGACCGCACGGGAGACGCCGAGCTGCTCCCTGAGCGCCGGCAACGCGGGACCGAGCGCGTAGAGCAGGAAGCCCCAGAGGCCGAGCATCAGGTACGCGAGCCTCGTGAGCTCGTCGCGCTCGAGCCGCGACGGCGCCGTCATCGAAGCTCGGCCGGGAGCAGCGAGAACATGACCGCGTCCGCGCGGCTCCCGTCGCGGTACTCGATCACGGAGCGCAGGAGGGCCTCCTTGGTGTAGCCGGCCTTCTCCGCCACGCGCTGGGAGGCCGTGTTGTCCGGATCCGTCATCAGCTCGAGTCGACCGAGCCTGAGCTCCTCGATCGCCCAGCGCGAGAGCACGTGGAGCGCCGCGGTGCAGACGCCGCGCCCGCGCACGCCCGGCGCGACCCAGTAGCCGATGCGCCCCGTGCGCCAACCGTTCACGCCCAGGTCGATCGCCCCGAGCAGCTCGTCCGTGTCCGGGTCGACGATCGCGAACGGCTTGCGGGAGTCCTCGGAATCGAGGCAGTTGCGGATGTAGGTGACCGCGTCCTCGTGCGTGTACGGAACGGGTACGAGCGGCAGCCAGCGTGCGATGTCAGGGTCCGCGCACGCGGCGGCGACCGCGGGCGCGTCGTCGAGGCGCCAGTCGCGGAGGACGATCCCGTGCGCGCGGAGCTCCATCTCTCTCGTCAAATGCGAAAGGCCGCTGGTGCGGCCTTTCGAGTGTAATTCGGCGGCGACCTACTCTCCCGGGAGGTTGCCCTCCGAGTACCATCGGCGCTGGCGGGCTTAACTTCTCTGTTCGGAATGGGAAGAGGTGTACCCCCGTCGCTATGACCGCCGAAATTGTCA
>DASYUZ010000012.1:0-27503 GCA_036000665.1 Gaiellaceae bacterium | reverse complement strand
TCGTGGACGCTGCTCGAGAAGGCGCGCGACGGCGACGTGACCGCACTCGGGATCCTCGACGGGATCGGACGCCGGCTCGGCGCCGCCATGGGCTCGCTCGTGAACATCTTCAACCCGGAGGCGATCGTCGTCGGCGGGGGTTGGGGCGAGGCTGCCGGCGACTTCCTGTTCGGCGCGGCGCGCGAGGTGCTGCGCCGGGAGGCGCTCACGCCGGGGCGGGACCTCGTGCGCGTGGTTCCCGCCGAGCTCGGCCCGGAGGCGGGCCTCGTCGGCGCGGGCTTCGTCGCGTTCGAGGCGCTGGACTCGTCGGAAGCCTGGTAAGTGGCTAATGCCGCTTGCGGTCTGCGCGACGCCGATCGGCAACCTCGACGACGTGACGTTGCGCGTGCTGCAGGCGCTCCGCGACGCGGAGGTCGTCCTCTGCGAGGACACTCGACGCACGCGGCTGCTGCTCGCGCGCCACGGGATCCGCGCCGCGGAGCTGCTCAGCTACCACGAGCACAACGAGGCGGAACGGACCGCCGAGCTGCTGCCTCGCCTGCGCGACGGTGCGCTCGTCGCGCTCGTCTCGGACGCGGGGCTACCGGCGATCAGCGACCCCGGTGGGCGGCTGATCGAGGCGGCGCTGCGCGAAGGCGTGCCCGTCACGGTCCTCCCGGGTGCGTCGGCGGTCGAGACCGCGCTCGTCGCCAGCGGGCTCGTGTCCGACCGCTGGCAGTTCGTGGGCTATCTCCCCCGCGCGGAGCGCGCCCTCGACGAGCTGTGGGCGGAGCTGGCGGGCTGGCCCGGCGCCGTCGTGGCGTTCGAGTCGCCGCAGCGCCTTCCGGGCACGCTGCGTTCGCTCGCCGCGGCGTTGCCGGGACGCGAGCTCGCCGTCTGCCGCGAGCTGACGAAGCGGTTCGAGGAGGTCGTGCGTGGGACTCCCGCCGAGCTCGCGGAGCGGTTTGCCGAGCCGCCCCGCGGCGAGATCACGCTCGTGCTCGGCCCGGCGGAGCCGGTGGAGGACGAAGCGGGTGAGCGGGAGGCGCTCGACGCCGTGGCCGAGCTCGTCGCGTCGGGCGTGTCCCGCCGGGACGCGGCCGCACTTGTCGCGCGGCTGACCGGCGTCGCCCGGAATCGGCTCTACGGCGGCTCTTTGTGACGCACGTGTGACAAGTCTGTGACGTAAGTGTCACAAGTTCGTTGTCCACCAAGACAACGGGCTCGTCAACATCTACGGTCGGTGCACGACGAAAACACCGACGACGAAGGAGAGCGAATGAAGCGGCTCCTGCTGCTGTTCGCGCTCGCGGCGCTGATGCTTCCGTGCACCGCGAGTGCCTGGACCTGGCCGGTAGACGGACCGGTGCTCCGACCATTCGGCTTCGGCTCGGACCCCTATGCGGGCGGACAGCACCGCGGGATCGACGTCGGCGCGCCCGTCGGCTCACCGGTGGTCGCGCCGGCCGCCGGAACCGTCAGCTTCACAGGCTCGGTCCCCGGCGGCGGCCGGGCCGTGACGATCCGGACGGCCGACGGCTACTCCGTGACGCTCCTCCAGCTCGGGTCGATCTCAGTGCTGCGCGGGGCCGTGATCGCGGAGGGCGCGGTCGTCGGCGCGGTCGGCGAGAGCGGCGACGCCGTGACGCACGAGTCGCACGTCCACCTCGGGGTGCGCTACACGACGAGCGAGAACGGCTATGTCGATCCGCTGTCGCTCCTTCCTTCGCGGATGACGCCGCCGCCGCCGCCGGAGCCCGCGCCGCCCACGCCGCCGGCCGTCGCTGCTCCGCCCGCACCGTCCGCGCCGTCGCAGGCCGAAGCACCGCCCGCGGAGCCAACAGCCGAGGCGGGAGGTGACCCGGCGGTGCCGCCGCAGGCCGAGGTGGCGGCCACGCCCGCGACGGCGTCGGACGCTGCTCCCTCAGCGACTGCTCAAAGCGAGGGGTCGTCAGAGCCGGCGAGCGAGACGCCCGAGCTGGTGCCGGCCGCAGACGCCGCTGCAGCGGTCAACGCCGATTCGTCGCCGGGGGCACCCTCGCCGGAGCCGGTTCCTGTCGCTGCGACACCAGTCGCCTCGGAACCGCCCCCGCCGGCAAGCGCCGACTCGGTCGTCGACGAGCCGCTCGATTCGGCCGCCCAGCCGCCGCCGCCGCCAGCTCCGCCGCCCGCGGTAATCGCCGCTCCCACATTCACGGTCTCGCTGCCGGCTCGAGGGCCTGTCGAGGGTCAGCCCCTGACCTTCTCTCCACCCTCGCTTCGCCCGTCCGCGCTGCCGCCGCGCGACGGTGGGCTGTCTCCGATCGGCCCGACCGCTGTCTCGCCAGGCGTGCGGGCGCGACCGTCGTCGGCTCCTGTTGCGGCCGCGCTTCCACCGACCGAGGCGACAGTACGGAGCCCGGGGGTGCTCCCCGCACAGCGAGCGACCCACGGCAAGCCGGTCCAGAGCGAGAACGCCCGCGACCGCCCGCTCGTCGAGGCGATGCCCTCGGCTGCTCCGGGCCGGCGACGACCTCTCCCGCTGCCCGTGTTCGCGCTTGCCGCAGTCCTCGTCGCGGTCACGGCCGCCGGGGGAGCCGTTCGTATCATTCGTCGCAGTGACGTACTACCTCACGACACCGATCTACTACGTCAACTCGACGCCGCACATCGGCCACGCGTACACGACGATCGCGGCCGACATCCTCGTGCGCCATCACCGCCAGCGCGGGGAAGACACGTTCTTCCTCACCGGGACGGACGAGCATGCGTCGAAGGTCTATCGCGTCGCGGAGGCCGAAGGGCTCGACCCCAAGACGTACGTCGACCGAATCGCCGAGAGCTGGAAGGAGCTTCCTAGACGGGTCAATGCGTCGATCGACTTCTTCATCCGCACCACTGACGAGGGCCACAAGCGATTCGTGCAGGACTTCGTCCAGCGGATCTACGACAACGGCGACATCTATCAGGACACGTATTCCGGTCTGTACTGCGTCGGACACGAGGCGTTTATGTCGCCGGGCGAGCTCGTGGACGGCAAGTGTCCCGAGCACGGCACGGTGCCCGAGACGATCGAAGAGAAGAACTGGTTCTTCCGGCTTTCCAAATACCAAGAGCCGCTGCTCCGTCTCTACGATGAGCGCCCCGACTTCGTGCTGCCGCCGTTCCGGTACAACGAGGCGCGCGCGTTCATCGCGGGCGGCCTCGAGGACTTCAGCCTCAGCCGAGCCGGACAGCCGTGGGGCGTCCCGATCCCCTGGGATCCCGACCAGGTGGTGTACGTCTGGGTAGACGCGCTGATCAACTACCTCAGCGCCCTCACGTACGCGCGACCCGGTGAGGACCTTCGCGACCGCTACTGGCCGCACGTTCGCCACCTGCTCGCAAAGGACATCCTCCGCTTCCACTGCGTGTTCTGGCCCGCGCTGCTGCTCTCCGCCGGCTATGAGGTGCCGAAGCAGCTGTTCGTGCACGGCTATCTGACGATCGACGACCGGAAGATTTCGAAGTCGCTCGGCAACGTGATCGACCCGCTGGATCTGATCGACGTCTACGGGTCCGACCCCGTTCGCTTCTGGGCCGCCCGCGCCGTCTCGTTCGGCCAGGACGGGGAAGCCTCGATCGAGAGCCTGCACGAGCGCTACGAGCGTGAGCTCGGGAACGACCTCGGGAACCTGCTTTCGCGCACGACGGCGATGATCGCCCGCTACAGGGGCGGGCGCATTCCCGACGCCGAGAGCCTCTTCGATGCTGCGACGTTTGATCGCCTGCGCGAAGACGTCCAGAAGCGGCTCCAGGTCTTCGACATCACCGGCGGCGTTGACGCGATCTGGGAAATCGTTCGAAGCCTGAACAAATTCGTCACCGATACGAAACCGTGGGAACTTGCGAAAGACGATGGGAACGCAGGTGAGCTCGACCGCGTCCTCTACACACTCGCCGACGGACTGCGCGTGGCGGCGGTCGCGCTTGCGGCATATTTGCCTGAAACGGCGCCGCGCATCCTCGACGCGCTCGGCCAGTCGCAGGACGTCTCGTGGGACCGCGTGGCACGCGGCCGCACGTTGCCTGCCGAGGGGATCGAGCCGGCGCAGCCGCTGTTTCCTCGCCTCGAAGCGCCCGCGACCGCGGCGTGATCGACACGCACGCGCACCTCGACGCGTGCGAGGACCCGCCCGAGCGGCTCGTCGAGCGGGCGCGCACGGCCGGAGTGCCCCGCATCCTGACCGTCGGCACGACCGTTGAAGGTTCGCGCGACGCGCTCGCGCTTGCCGAACGTCACGCCGAGGTCTTCGCGATCCTCGGCATCCATCCGCACGAGGCGGGCCACGCGGACGGCTTCGCGGAGTTGCGCGACCTGCTCACGCACGAGCGCGCGGTCGCCGTCGGCGAGACCGGTCTCGACTTCTACCGAGACTGGGCTCCGCGCGACCGCCAGCACACGCTGTTCGAGCGCCACCTCGAGCTCGCGACCGAGCTCGGCAAGCCCGTCGTGATCCACTCGCGCGCCGCCGACCGCGAAACGCTCGACACGCTCGCCGGTTTCGCGGGAGACGTCGTCCTGCACTGCTTCTCTTCGCCGCCGATGCTGCGCGATGCACTCGAACGGGGCTACTACATCTCCTTCGCCGGCAACGTGACGTACAAGAACGCCTCCGAGCTGCGCGTCGCGGCAACGCAAGTGAGTGCCGATCGGCTGCTGACCGAGACGGACTCGCCGTACCTCGCGCCGCAGCCGCTACGCGGCCGTCCGAACGAGCCAGCGAACGTCGTGCACACGCTGGAGGCACTCGCCGCCGCGCGCCGCGAGGAGCGCGACGAGCTCGAGGCACACATCGACGCGAACGCCCGGCGCGTGTTCGGTCTGCCGTGAGCGTCACCCCGAAGAAAGAGCTGGGTCAGCACTTCCTCGTCGACGAGAACATCCTCGGGGTGATAGGACGGCTCGCCGAGCTTGACTCGGACGACGTCGTACTGGAGATCGGTCCGGGCCTCGGCGTGCTGACTGCGTACCTCGCCGACCGCGCGCACCATGTGCACGCGGTCGAGGTCGACCGCTCGCTCGAGCCGCAGCTGCGCGAGCGGCTCGCGGACCGCAAGAACGTCGAGCTTCACTTCGCTGACGCGCTGGCGTTCGACTACGCGACGCTCGACCCTTCGCTGACTGCGCTGGTTGCCAACCTGCCCTACAACATCGCGACGCCGATCGTCGCCGAAAGCCTCGACGGGCTCCCGAGCATCAGGCGCTGGACCGTGATGGTGCAGCGCGAGGTGGCCGACCGCTTTTTCGCGCGTGAGGGGACGAAGGCATACGGCGCGGTCTCGGTGCTGGTCAGGCTCGCCACGGAGCGCACCGGCTTCCATCCGGTCTCGCGCACCGTGTTCAGGCCCCGGCCGAATGTCGACTCGGCGCTCGTCGCGTTCCGTCGCATGGAGTTGCCTCCCGACTTCGCGCGCATCAAGAAGGTCGTCGGCGGCGCGTTCGCGCACCGCCGCAAGACGCTTCCGAACTCGTTGGAGCTCGCAGGTCTCGCGTCGCGCGCGCACGCCGCCGAGGCGCTCGAGCAGATCGGCCGGCCCGCCGAGATCCGCGCGGAGGCGCTCGCGCCCGAGGAGTTCGTCGCGCTGACCCGCGCCTTGTGACGCGCGCCGCGGCGACGGCGAAGCTCAACCTCGCGCTCGTCGTCGGGCCTCTGCGGGACGACGGGAAGCACGAGGTCGCCACGGTGCTCCAGCGCCTCGCAATCGCCGACCGGGTCGAGCTCAGACCTGCGCCGGCACTCGTCGTCGACGGCTTCGTGGACGACACGCTCGTCCGCGAAGCGCTCGGCGCGCTCGCGGCAGCGGCGGGAGTTCAGCCGCGCTGGCGCGCGCGAATCACAAAACGGATTCCCGTCGCGTCCGGCCTCGGAGGCGGCAGCTCGGACGCTGCGACCGCGCTCCGGCTCGCGAACGCAACCCTTCCGGAACCTCTGGGGATGGACCGCCTGCACGCACTCGCGCGCGGGCTCGGGGCGGACGTGCCGTTCTTTCTCGCAGACGGCCCGCAGCTCGGCGAGGGAGAAGGCAGCGAGCTCTCGGCCCTCGATCTGCCGCAGGACTACTTCGTGCTGCTCTTCCTGCCGAACGGCGCCGCGAAGACAGCCACCGCCTCGGTGTACTTCGAGTTCGACCGGCGCGAGGGCGCAAACGGTTTCGACGAGCGACGCGCCGCACTGCTCGACGCGCTCGAGCGTGTCCGCCGTCCGCGCGATCTTGCCGCGCTGCCGCTGAACGACCTCGTCTCCTCTCCCTTCGCCGACGAGCTGCGCGCGCTCGGGGCGTTCCGTGCGGACGTGAGCGGCGCAGGGCCTATCGTCTACGGCCTCTTCCACCACCGCGAAGCGGCCGACCGTGCACGCCGTACGTTCGGCCGCCGCGGCCGCTGCTGGGTGACGGCTCCTGCCTGGTACGGTTGACGCATGGTGCTCGTCGTAGAGCAGGGAACGAGTCGCGGAGGGCGCTGGGTGCGTCGGTATCGGACGCGAGCCGCGCTCTGGATCGCGGTCGTCGAGGCAGCGCTGATCATCTTCGGCGTCGTCCCGCGCTGGCCGGCGTTCTTCCTGGCGGTCGCGTTGATCGTCTTCTGGGCGTTCGTGGGCCGGAACGTGGGCAGGGACACGTTTCGCCAGGTGACGTGGATCGGTGCGGCGTCGCAGATCATGATCGTGGCGCTCCCGTTCCTCCTCGCGCTGCTGACGTTCGCGGCCTTTGTGGCGCTGGCGATCCTGGCCGTCGTCGCGCTGGCGTTCCTCTTCCTCGACCGCAGCTAAACTGCGTGCCCTCTCTGGGGCGTGGCCAAGTGGTAAGGCAACGGGTTTTGGTCCCGTGATCCCAGGTTCGAATCCTGGCGCCCCAGCCATCTTCGTGACATGAGCTCCGACCTCGCAGCTGTCGTGATGGCCGGCGGCCTCGGCACCCGGATGAAGTCGTCCGTGCCGAAGCACCTGCATCCATTGCTCGGCCGACGCGTCGTCGACTGGGTGCTCGAGGCCGCGCGCGGGATCGGCGCCGACCCGCTCGTCGTCGTTGCCTCGCCCGACACGAGCAACGCGTACGACGGCGTCACCGTGGCCGTGCAGCGGGAGCCGCGCGGCACGGGCGACGCGGTCGCGAGCGCGCGCGAGACGCTCGACGGGTTCAGCGGCTCTGTGCTCGTCCTCGATGCCGCCGCACCGCTGCTCACGGCGGACGTGCTCGCGGAGCTCGTCGCGGCGCACCGCGAGAGTGGCGCCGCCGTGACGATCCTCACGCTCGAGCCGGACCGCCCGCTGCCGTACGGGCGGATCATCCGCGGTGAAGAGGGCGACGTGCGCGCGATCGTCGAGGAGAAGGATGCGACGCCCGAGCAGCGCGCCGTCCGCGAGCTGAACTCCTCGATCTACGTGTTCGAAGCCGACGCGCTCCGTGATGCGCTCAGCGGATTGCGCGACGACAACGCGCAGGGCGAGCTCTACTTGACCGACACGATCGCGCACATCGTCGAAGCGGGCGGCCGCGCCGCGGCGTGGCGCTGCGACGACGAGCTCGCGACGCTCGGAATCAACGACCGCGCGGAGCTCGCGCTCGCGGCGGCGGCCTTGCGCGACCGCATCAACGAGGCGCACATGCTCGCGGGCGTGACGATCGTCGACCCGGCCTCGACCTGGATCGATGCCGAGGTCGAGCTCGAGCCCGACGCCGTCATTCATCCGTTCACGGTGCTGCGCGGCCGCACGAAGGTCGCAGCGGGTGCAGAGTTCGGCCCACACGCAGTCGCGATCGACGCGGAGATCGGTGAGCGCGTCCTTGTCGGCCCGTTCTGTTACCTTCGCCCCGGCACCGTCCTGGCACCCGACGCGAAGGCAGGCACCTTCGTGGAGATCAAAAACTCCCGCATCGGAGCACGCACCAAGGTGCCGCATCTGTCGTACCTCGGCGACGCCGAGATCGGCGAAGACACGAACATCGCGGCTGGAAACATCACGGTCAACTTCCCCCATCAGCAGGGCCTTCCCAAGGGCCGGACGACGATCGGGAGCAACGTCAGGACCGGTGTCCAGAATGCGTTTGTCGCTCCGGTCGACGTGGGGGACGATGCGTGGATCGCAGCGGGATCGGTGATCACAAAGGATGTTCCGTCCGGTTCGCTCGCGATCGCGCGGGCCAAGCAGGAGAACAAGGAGGGCTATGCCCGTCGAAAGCGCAACGACTGAGCTCTCCCTGCCGGGGCTCGAGGTGACTCCCGCCTCGCCCGCGTCGAAGCCGGGGCACTGGATCGAGCGCGGGCCGCAGAAACGGCTGATGGTCTTCGCGGGCCGGTCGCACCCGGAGCTCGCCCAGCGCATCGCGGAGCATCTGAACGTCGAGCTCGGAGACGTGGAGCTGAAGACGTTCGCGAACGACGAGACCTATGTCCGGTACTGCGAGTCGATCCGCGGTGCCGACGTCTTCATCGTCCAGACGGGATCCCAGCCGGTCGACCGGAACCTGATGGAGCTGCTCCTGATGATCCAGGCTGCCAAGCTCGCGTCGGCGAAGCGAATCACCGCTGTCGTGCCCTGGTTCCCGTACTCGCGGCAGGACCGCAAGGCGAAGCCGCGCGAGCCGATCTCGGCTCGTCTCGTGGCCGACACGATGCAGCTGGCCGGTGCAGACCGGATCCTGACGATGGACCTGCACGCAGGGCAGCTCCAGGGCTTCTTCACGATTCCGGTCGACCACATGACCGCGTTGCCGCTCTTCGGGCGCCACTTCCGCGACCTCGGGCTCTACGGAGAGGGCGTCGTCTCGGTCGCGCCCGACGCGGGCCGCGCGAGGCAGGCCGCCCGCTTCGCCCAGATGATCGAAGCCGACTTCGCGGTCATGCACAAGACGCGGCCGGCCCACGACGCCGTCGCCGTGACGGAGATCACCGGACGGGTCAGCGACAAGATCGCGATCGTCGGCGACGACGTGACGACGACGGGAAGCACCTTCGTCGCGGGCGCGAAGGCCTTGAGGGAGCACGGCGCGCGAGAGGTGTGGATCTTCGTCACGCACGCGCTCCTGAACGACGAGGGTCTCGAGCGGCTGGCGGAAGCGGACGTCGCCGGGATCGTGGTCACCGACACCGTGCCGATCGACCCGCTGAAGCGTCCCGAGAACATGACCGTTTTGCCGATTGCGGGCCTGCTTGCAGAGACGATCATGAACGTCTTCGCCGACGATTCGGTGTCCGCCATCTTCGGCGGCGACACGCAGCTCTTCTAGCGGCGTTTTCGACCGAGACAATCGGGGCAAGCACGGCTCGTGCGCCCGAGCCTGTTCGGAATGATCTACCTGGTCGTCGGCGTGGTTGTCGCGGCTGTCAACAATTATTTCGACAGCCTCGGCACGATCGGACGCGTGCTCACGGTGATCCTCGCGGTGCTGGTGTGGCCCCTGCTCCTGCTCGGCTTCGAAGTCCGCATCTCCAGGTAGCCGCTACCATCCGCCCGCATGGCCGGTGAGCGGATCCGTCTCGAGGTCGCCGAGCGCGAGCGCAAGGGCACGCGCGAGTCGCGGCGCCTGCGCAAGCAGGGCCTGATTCCGGGCGTCCTCTACGGCCGTTCGAAGCCGCACACGATCTGCGTGCCGGAGCGCGAGCTGCGGCGCGTCCTGACGGGCGACGCCGGGCTCCACGCGATCCTGGACGTCGTTCTCCAGGGCCAGAAGACGACCCACCCGTCGATCCTGAAGGAGTACCAGCAGGATCCCGTGAAGGGCAGGCTGATCCACATCGACCTGCAGGAGGTGCGGCTCGACCAGCCGATCACCGCCTCGGTCACCGTGGCCCTCGTCGGAGCAGAGGACGCGCCCGGCATCCGCGAAGGCGGCGTCCTCTCACAGGTGAACCGCGAGGTGAACGTCGAGGCGCTGCCGATGGAGATTCCCGAGCACCTCGAGCTGGACGTCTCCGGGGTGCAGATCGGCGACACGCTGCGGGTAGCGGACTTGCGCGTCCCCGAAGGTGTCAAGCTGCTCGACGATCCGGAGGAGACCGTGCTCGCGACGGTGACGATGCCGACGCGCGTCGTCGAGCCCGAGGAAGAGGCGGCGGAAGAGGCCGAGGCGGTCGAGGGCGAGGTGCCCGCGGGCGAGGCTGCCCCCGAAGGTGCAGCAGAGGCGCCCGCCGGGGGCGAGGCCGCCGGCGAGCCCGGAACCACCGAGGGTTAACTCGTGAAGGTCTTCCGTCGGGGCGACCGGGCCTCGACGCTCGACCTGCTCGTCGTCGGGTTGGGCAACCCAGGCCGCGAGTACGCAGGCCACCGGCACAACGTCGGCTTCATGGTCGTCGACGAGCTGGCGCGGCGCACCGGCGCGTCCTTCCGCTCGAAGTTCTCGGGCGACCTCGCGGAGACGCGCCTCGACGACCGGCGAGTGGCGTTCTTGAAACCGCAGACCTTCATGAACGAGTCCGGGCGTTCCGTCGCAGCCGCCGCACGCTTCTTCAAGGTCGAGCCCGATGCGCTGCTCGTCGTCCACGACGAGGGCGACTTCGACCTCGGCCGGCTGCAGGTGCGCGAAGGCGGCGGTCTCGCCGGCCACAATGGTCTGCGCTCGATCGCGCGGGCGCTCGGCACGCAGGACTTCCTGCGCCTGCGCGTCGGCGTCGGCCGTCCCGAGCGCGCCGACCCTCGTCCGCTGGCCGACTACGTGCTGTCGAACTTCGCGCCCGACGACGACGCGGAGTTCGTCGTCGCGAGCGCGGCGGACGCTGTCGAGACCGTCGCGCGCGAGGGCGTCGAGGCCGCGCAGCAGCGCTACAACGAGCGCTGAGACCGGCTGTGCAGAACTTGTCACACACTCGGCACAGTCCCGTCACACCCGCGTCACACTTCGGCAGCTAACGTCACTTGAGTCCCCCTTGGGAGGGTGGGGGGTGAGTGGGTGGGCACGGTTGCCCCGCGCTCCCTTGGCACGTCCCGAAGGGCCTGCGCGCCGCCCGAACGCCTTGTGCGCGGCCGGGTATGCGGTACCCCCAGGGCTACACTGACCCCCGCGAGGCGCCTGCCTCGCCGTTCGTTATGGACCGTCCAACCTTGCAACGTCCGATCCTGCACCCGCTCCTCCGCGAGGTCGCAGAGAGCGCACGCCTGCGCGAGTTCGAGCAGGCGCTGCCAACGCGTGCCCGCGTGTCCGAGCCCGCGCTCCCGCTCGTCGTCGCCGCGCTGCACGAAGAGCTCGGGCGCGGGCTCGTTCTCCTGGCGCCCGAGGACGCCGACGCGCGCGACGTGGCCGAGGCGGCGGGCTGGTTCCTGGGCACCGAGCGGGTCGCGTTCCTCCCGAGCCGCGGCGTCCGCTGGGAGTCCGGGCTCACGCCGCCGCCGCATCTCGTGGGCGAGCGTGCGCGCGCGCTCGAAGTGCTCGCCGGCGGCGGGCTCGTCTCCGCCTCGGCGGCCGCGCTCGCCGAGCTGATGCCGCCGGCCGACCAGCGTCCGGAGCCGATCCGGGTCGCGGTCGGCGCCGAGCCGGGAATCGACGGCCTGTCGGAGCAGCTCGCCCTCGCGGGCTACGAGCGCGCCGAGCGCGTCGAGGACCGAGGCCAATTTGCGGTGCGCGGCGGCCTCGTCGACGTCTTCCCGACGACCGGGCGCGAGCCGCTCCGGATCGAGTTCTTCGGCGACGAGATCGAGCAGGTTCGCGCGTTCTCGCCGTTCACGCAGCGGGCCCTCCATCCGGTCGACGAGGCGGTCGTCTACCCGGCCGCGGAGCGGCGCCTCGACCTGCTCGAGCCTCAGCTCACCCCCGACGAAGGGGAGCTTCCGACTGTTCCGGACGATCTCGTGCCGCCGCTCGAGGGTCCGCCCGACCTGGTCTGGGAGCCGGACGAGGTGCGTCGCGTCTGGCGCGAGGAGTTCGGCCGCGACGACTTCCCGCTCGAGGGCGCGACCGAGCTCGACCCGCTGCCGGCGGGGCAGCCGGTGGCGTTCGAGGCGCAGAAGCCGGCAATCGCCGCTCGCGGTCTTGCGGAGGCGGAGAAGGAGCTCGCCTCGCTCGTCCGCGCCGGGAACCGCGTGGTCGTCGCCTTTCCGCACCGCGGCGAGGCGCTTCGCACGCAGGGGATGCTCCGCCGCGTCGAGGCCCGCGTGCTCGAAGAAGGCGAGCCGCTCCCCGCGGAGCCAGAGCTCCTCTTTGCCGTTGCGCCTGCGCGTCGGGGGTTCGTGTGGCGCGAGCTCGGGCTCGTTCTCCTTCCCGACGCGCAGGTCTTTCGCCGCCGCGCCCCGCGCGCCCAGCGGCTCGGGCGCGCGCTGCAGTCGTTCGCCGACCTGCGTACCGGCGACTACGTCGTCCACGAGGACCACGGCGTCGGCAACCTGCTCGGCTTCGAGACGAAGACGGTCGCGGGCGTCACTCGCGACTACCTCTTCCTCGCCTTCCGAGGCGACGACCGCCTCTACGTCCCGCATGAGCAGATCGGCAAGGTCTCCCGCTACATCGGTGCCGACGGGAAGGCGCCCGCGCTCTCAAAGCTCGGCGGCAAGGCGTGGGACCGCATCAAGACGCGCGCGCGCGAGGGCGTGCGCGAGATCGCGGGCGAGCTAATCCGCCTCTACGCAACACGGCAGCAGGCTCCCGGCGTCGAGTACGAGGTCGACCACGAATGGCTCGAGCGTCTCGAAGCGGAGTTCCCCTACCGCGAGACCGAGGACCAGCAGCGCGCGATCGAGGCCGTGAAGGAGGACCTCGAAGCGCCGCACCCGATGGACCGGCTCGTCGCCGGCGACGTCGGCTTCGGCAAGACCGAGGTGGCGATCCGCGCCGCGTTCGCGGTCGCCGTGAACGGCAAGCAGACGCTGATGCTCGCGCCGACGACGATCCTCGCCGAGCAACACTGGAACACCTTCCGCGAGCGCTTTCGCGACTTCCCAGTGCGCGTGGAGATGGTCTCGCGCTTCAGAACGCCTGCCGAGACGAAGAAGGTGCTAGTCGACTTTGCCGAAGGCAAAGTCGACATCCTCATCGGGACTCATAGGGTCCTTTCCCGTGACGTGATCGCGAACGACCTCGGGCTCGTGATCGTCGACGAGGAACAGCGCTTCGGCGTCGCGCAGAAGGAGCTCCTGCGCCAGCTCCGGCTCGAGGTCGACGTGCTCTCGCTCAGCGCCACGCCGATCCCGCGCACGCTGCACATGTCGCTCTCCGGCCTGCGCGACATCTCGATCATCGAGACGCCGCCGGAGGGGCGCCGCCCGATCCGCACGCACGTCGGCGCGTACGACGACGAGCTGATCAAGACGGCGCTGGAGCGCGAAGTCGAGCGCGAGGGGCAGGCGTTCTACCTGCACAACCGCGTCGAGACGATCGACGAGGCGGCCGAGAAGCTCCAGCAGCTCGCGCCCAACCTGCGCTTCCTGGTGGCGCACGGGCAGATGCGGGAGCGCGAGCTGGAGGAGAAGATGCACACCTTCCTGCGCGGCGACGCGGACGTGCTCGTCTCGACGACGATCATCGAGTCCGGGCTCGACATTCCGCAGGCGAACACGCTGATCGTCGAGCGCGCCGACGCGCTCGGCCTCGCGCAGCTGTACCAGATCCGCGGTCGCGTGGGCCGCTCCGACGAGACGGCGTACGCGTACCTCTTCTACCCCGACGCGCACGAGCTCACCGCCGAAGCGCGCGCCCGCCTCGCGACCCTGGCCGACCACACCGAGCTCGGGGCGGGCTTCGCGATCGCCATGCGCGACCTCGAGATCCGCGGCGCCGGCGATCTGCTCGGGGCCGAGCAGTCGGGCCACGTCGCCGCGGTGGGGTTCGAGCTCTACGTCGAGCTCCTGCACGAGGCGGTCGCCGAGCTCTCCGGCCAACGCCGCACCGCGGCGCGTCCGGTCCGCGTGGACGCTCGCGTCGACGCCTACGTTCCGGCTACCTACATCGCCTCCGAGGCGCTCAAGATCGACCTCCACCGCCGGCTCGCGCTCACTGAGAGCGAGGACGAGCTGCGCGAGCTCCACGCAGCGACCGAGGACCGCTTCGGCCCCGTGCCGGAGCCGGTGGAGAACCTGTTCGCGATCCAGGAGGCGAAGCTGAAGCTCGCGCGGCTAGGCGCGGACTACCTCGTCTTCCGGGGGGGCCGGGCCGCGGTCGGCCCACTCGTCCTTGGTTCCGACGAGCTCCGGGAGCTACGGAACCGGCGCGCGAGGGCTATCTATTCGGGTGGGAAACGCGAGATTACGTTGAGAACAGATGAATTTGAGGCCGCAGTGGGCCTCGTCGATGCTATCCTCGACGCGCGCCAAGCAGCATAGGACGGCGCTTCTCTTCTGTGCGTACTCTCGCTCTCATCCTTTCCCTGTGTGCGCTCGGCCTCGGGCTCTCGGCCTGCGGCGGAGGCGACAAGAACGTCCCCGACGGGTCGGTCGCGGTCGTGGGCGACGAGGAGATCTCGAAGGCCGAGTTCGACGCGCTGATGGACCGCGCGAAGACGGCGTACACGCAGCAAAAGCGCGATTTTCCGAAGACCGGCACGCCGGAGTACAAATCGCTCCAGAACCAGGCCGTCCAGTACCTCGTCCAGCAGGCGAAGTACCGCGAGAAGGCCAAGGACCTCGACATCAAGGTGACGGACAAGGAGATCGACGCCCGGCTCAAGCAGGTCAAGCAGCAGTACTTCAACGGCAGCGAGGCCAAGTACAAGAAGAACCTCGAGGAGCAGCACCTGACCGAGGACGACCTGCGCAGCCAGATCGAGAACCAGCTGATCTCGGAGAAGATCTTCGACAAGGTGACGAGCGACGTGAAGGTCACCGACAAGGAGATCGAGGACTACTACAAGGCGCACAGGAAGGACTACAAGGTCGCCGAGTCGCGTGAAGTCCGGCACATCCTCGTGAACAAGAAGGGCCTTGCCGACACGATCCGGTCACAGCTCGTGAACGGGGGCAGCTGGGCCACGCTCGCGAAGAAGTACTCGAAGGACCCGAGCTCGAAGGACAACGGCGGGAAGCTGACGATCCGGAGAGGCGAGACCGTCCCTGAGTTCGACAAGACGTCGTTCGCGCTGAAGAAGAACGAGATCTCGCAGCCGGTGAAGACGCAGTACGGCTACCACGTGATCCAGGCGGTCGGCGCCATCCAGCCGGCGAAGCAGACGCCGCTCAAAGACGTCAAGGAGCAGATCCGCCAGCAGCTCCTGCAGGAGAAGCGGCAGAAGGCGATCGCGGAGTGGTCGCAGGACCTCAACAAGGAGTTCGAGAACAAGATCTCGTACCAGATCGGTTACTCGCCTCCGGCGACGACTGGTACGACAACCGCGACTAGGTGACGCTCGCCGACGCGCTGCTCGATCTGCAGCGGCTGACGGAACGGCTCCGCCGCGACTGCCCGTGGGACCGCGAGCAGACCGCGGAGACGATCGTCCCTCACACCGTCGAGGAGGCGTACGAGGTCGCCGACGCCGCCCTCGCGCGCGACGACGCCAAGCTGCTGGACGAGCTCGGCGACCTGCTCTTCCAAACCTTTTTCCTTGCGCTGATGCTCCAGGAAAAAGGTGTCGGGAACCTCGAGGCAATCGCGCGCAACGTGCACGAGAAGCTCGTCCGTCGCCATCCGCACGTTTTCGGCGCGGATGAGATCCATACCGCCGGCGCGGTGCGCCGGCGGTGGGAGCAGATCAAGTCGGAGCAGGAGGGACGCGAGGGCGTCTTCCACCACGTGCCCGAGAGCCTGCCCGCGCTCCTCTACGCGCGGAAGGCGCAACGGCGCGCAGCGGCGGTCGGCTTCGAATACCCCGACGTCGCCGGCGCGCTGCAGGACCTCGAGGACGAGCTGCGCGAGCTGCGCGCCGAGCTGCGCGAGGACCCCGCGCCCGAGACGCCGCCCGACCCGCGCCAGGCTGCGGAGCTCGGCGACCTGCTCTTTGCCTCCGTCAACGTCGCCCGCCGCCTGAACGTCGATCCCGAGCTCGAGCTCCGGCGCGCGACACAGCGTTTCGTCGAACGCGTCGAGGACGCCGAGCGACTGGCGAGCGCGGACGGCAAGACCTGGACGTCACTGCCGCTCGAGGAGCAGGACCGCTACTTCGACCGCGCGAAGGAGTCCGAGTGAGCGCGATCGGCAAGGTGCACGCGCGGCAGATCCTCGACTCGCGGGGGAACCCGACCGTGGAGGTCGACGTGCTGCTTAACTCGGGCGCACACGGCCGGGCGGCCGTTCCGTCCGGCGCGTCCACCGGCGTGCACGAGGCTGTCGAGCTGCGCGACGGTGACGGCGCGTACGGAGGCAAGGCGGTGACGCGCGCGGTCGAGAACGCGAACACCCACCTTGCGAACGCGGTCGTCGGCCTGGACGCCGAGGACCAGCGCGCGCTCGACCGGCGGCTGATCGAGCTCGACGGAACGCCCAACAAGGGCCGGCTCGGCGCGAACGCGATCCTCGGCGTCTCGCTCGCCGTCGCGAAGGCAGCTGCCGCCGAGCAAGGGCTGTCGCTCTACCGCTACCTCGGCGGCGAGGACGCTCGCACGCTCCCGGTCCCGATGCTGAACGTGATCAACGGCGGCGCACACGCGCAGAACTCGATCGACCTGCAGGAGTTCATGGTCGTGCCGGCCGGCGCGTCGAGCTTCGCCGAGGCGTTGCAGATCGGTGCGGAGGTGTTCCACGCTCTCCGGGCGGTGCTGCACGAGCGCGGTCTCGCCACGGCGGTCGGCGACGAGGGCGGCTTCGCGCCGGATCTCGGCTCGAGCGAGGAGGCGATCGAGGCGATTCTCGAGGCCGCCGAGCGCGCAGGCCACCGCGAACGAGTCGCGATCGCGCTCGACCCGGCGTCGACGGAATTCTTCGCGGACGGCACGTACCGCTTCGAAGGCCGCGAGGCCGACGGCGCGGGAATGGAGGACTTCTACGCCGACCTTGCCGAGCGCTTCCCCGTCGTCTCGATCGAGGACGGTCTCGCCGAGGACGACTGGGACGCCTGGCGCACGCTGACAGAGCGGCTCGGCGACCGGGTCCAGCTCGTCGGCGACGACCTCTTCGTCACAAACGTCGAGCGCCTGCGCCGCGGGATCGAGGCGGGCGTCGCGAACGCGATCCTCGTCAAGGTGAACCAGATCGGAACGCTGACCGAGGCGCTCGAAGCGATCGCCCTCGCCCGGGAGCACGGATACGCGGCCGTGATCTCGCACCGCTCCGGCGAGACCGAGGACACGACGATCGCCGATCTCGCCGTTGCCACGAACGCGGGGCAGATCAAGACGGGTGCCCCGTCGCGCACCGACCGCGTCGCGAAGTACAACCAACTGCTCCGGATCGAGGAGGAGCTCGGCAACCGGGCCGTCTACTCCGGCTGGGAGGCGTTTCCGCGCGGCCGGTAGCCGCCGGGCAAGCTCGCTACCCTTGGCACATGGCCGCCCCGGAGCCGCGCCGCACGAAGATCGTCGCCACGCTCGGGCCGGCCACCGCGAACAAGGAGATGATGACCGCGCTCGTGCACGCGGGCATGGACGGCGCGCGCCTCAACTTCTCCCACGGGACGCATGACCAGCACGCCGAGTGGGCACGGCTCGTGCGCGAGGTGCAGGAGGATGTGGGCCGGCCGCTGGCGCTGATCGCCGACCTCCAGGGGCCGAAGCTCAGGATCGGCGACCTCGAGGCGCCGGTCGGCCTCTCCCGCGGCGAGGATGTGATCGTCGCGGGCGGCATGGAGTCGACCGACGGCTGCCTGCCCGTCAGTCCGGCGGTGATCGGCGAGGTGCTCCGGCCCGGCCACGAGATTCTGATCGACGACGGCCATGTGCGGCTGCTCGTGCGCGAGGTCGCCCAGGGCCGTGCGACGTGCACAGTGGTTGTCGGCGGCGAGGTCACCTCGCACAAGGGCGTGAACCTGCCGGGCGTCCCGGTGCCGATCCCCTCGCTGACGCGCAAGGACACCGAAGACCTCGAGTTCGCCCTCGGGCTCGGGGTCGACTTCGTCGCGTTGTCGTTCGTCCGCTCCGCGGCGGACGTTCGCGATCTCCGCGCGCTGATCGCGCAGGCCGACTCGCACGCGCACGTGATCGCAAAGATCGAGAAGGCGGAAGCGGTCGACGCGCTCGACGACATCCTGCAAGAGGCGGAGGCCGTCATGGTCGCCCGCGGCGACCTCGGCGTCGAGATCGGGCCGGCCTCGGTGCCGCTGCTGCAGAAGCGCATCATCGCGCGCGCGCTCGAGCGCGGGAAGCCGGTGATCACTGCGACGCAGATGCTCGAGACGATGATCCGGAATCCCGAGCCAACGCGCGCCGAGGCCAGCGACGTCGCAAACGCGGTCCTCGACGGGACGTCGGCGATCATGCTCTCCGCGGAGACCGCACTGGGCGAGTACCCCATCGAGGCGGTCGGCTACATGGACCGGATCGCGCGAGCAGTCGAGCCGAGCCTCGGCTACCGGCACCAGCTGCCCGAGGCGATCGAGCAGCCGACGATCGGGGAGGCGATGTCGAACGCCGCCTGCGACCTCGCGGAAACCCTCGCCGCCCGCGCGATCGTGGTGCCGACCTTCACAGGTCGCACCGCCTCCGTCGTCGCGCGCCTCCGCCCGCGCCGGCCGATCCTCGGCCTCAGCCATCACCAGTACGCGCTCCAGCACATGGCGCTCGAGTGGGGCGTGACCCCGATCGGGATCCCGGAGACGCAGAACGTCGAGGATCTGTGGACGATGTCGCTCGACGCCGCCCGCAGCAGCGGGCTCGTCTCAGAGGGCGACCGCGTCGTGATCACGGCGGGAACGGCGGTGAACATCCCGGGCTCGACGAACATGATCAAGGTGGACGTCGCGTAGCAGGACGCGCCGCGCGGCCCGCGAAATGGGACGCCCATGGCGAAGCGTGCCCCTAAGCAGAAGCCGGCGCGGTCGAGCCTCGTCTTGCGCTGGCTCGCGGTGGGCGCGCTCGTGCTGGTCGGGCTGCTCTACTACCGGCCGTTCCGCACGTACCTCGAGCGCCGCGAGGCGGTCCGGGCGCGCACGGCCGAGGTGCGTGAGCTCGAGGCGCGCCGCGCGGAACTGAAGCGGCGGCTGCGTTACGTCCGGAGCGACGCGGCGGTCGCGCGTGAGGCGCGGCGGCTCGGGTACGTGAAGCCGGGCGAGCGCCTGTTCATCGTCAAAGGGATTCCGGCTTGGGGGCTACGTCACGGCACGAGCAGGCTCCAGCGGCGTCCGTGATGTGATAGTCCGCGGAAAATGCGCAGCATTTTTCGCGGTGAGGACGATAGAGCGGTACTCGAGCGTCAACTCGGACGCCCGCCGCGCGCGTTCCGGCGCGTCGTGCTCCGCTGCTCGTGGGGCCGGCCGGCGGTCACGGAGCAGGCGGCCTTCGACGAGAACGGCGAGCCGTTCCCGACGACGTACTACGTCACGTGTCCGTACCTCGCCGCGGCGATCTCGAGGCTCGAGGCGGCGGGCGGCGTCGAACGCTGGACCCGGGCGGCGCAGGAGGACCCGGAGCTCGCGGCGAGCCTCGAGGCGGCGCACGACGAGCAGCGTGCGCTGCGGCCGGAACTGCCCGGCGGGATCGGCGGGGCGACGCGCACCGGGAGTCTCAAGTGCCTGCACGCGCATGCCGCGTTCGCACTCGCCCGGCCCGGCTACGAGCTCGGCGACCGCATCCTCGCCGAGCTGGGGCAGCTCTGGCCGGACGACGGCTGCTGCATGGAAGGCTAGTGGCGTCGGTCGAGGTCGTTCTGGCGCGGCGCCAGTGGGAGGAAGGGAGGCGGCGCTTCGACGAGGAGTCGCAGAGCGATGCGCGCCGGCAAGCGTTCCTGCTCGCCGCGCTCGAAGCCGTGATGGCCGAGCTCCGGAAGCGCGTGGGGCAGACGTTCTCGCTCGAAGAGCTGACCTCGGCCTACGCGAACGCCGAGGATTGGGCCCGCGAGGCCATCGACGAGCACGCGTCCTTTCCGGGCTGGCCGCGGAGCGTGACCACGGTGCAGGACGCCGCGTTTCACCTCTATTCGCGCGGCGCAACCGACTACACCCCGTGAAGCGCGGCACGGTCGTCCGCGTCCTCGTCGTCGTGGCGGTCTTCCTGATCGGACTCGCGCTCGGGGCCGCGCTGGACGACAACCCCAAGCCGCGGACGACGACGTTCGAGCGGACGCTCACCATCTCGACACGCTAGGTTCAAGAACAGGTAACTTTGGGTAGATTCTCACCGCTATGGCTTTTCGCGACCGACCGGAATCCCGCCGCGCACCGGCCAACGAGCCCGACTGGCTGACGCTCGGCCAGGCGGCGAAGTACCTCGGGGTCGCGCAGAGCACGATTCGGAAGTGGTCCGATCAGGGGCGCGTACCGGCCTTCTACACGCCGGGCGGCCACCGTCGCTACAGGCGCGGCGACCTCGAGGTCTTCCTCGAGCGCTCGGGCCCGGGCGCCCGCGAGGCCGCCGGCCCGCGTGTGCTGATCGTCGACGACGACGAGGGGATCCGCGCCTTCGTGCGCGCGAATCTCGAGCTGGAGGGCTTCGACGTGCGGGAGGCGGGCAGCGCGCACGAGGGATTGAGCGCCCTCGAGGAGGAGGCGCCGGACCTGATCCTGCTCGACGTGATGATGCCCCAGATGGACGGTTGGGAAATGCTGCGCCACGTTCAGGAGCGGCATGGTTCGATTCCCGTCGTGATGTTCAGCGGCAAGGTCGAGGCGTCGAGCGAGGCGGCAGAGCGCGGCGCGACCGGGTTCATCGGGAAGCCGTTCGACCCGCAGCAGCTCGTCGACCGTGCGAAGCAGCTCGTCGGCGCCCGCAGCAGCTAAGGAGGGCTTACAGCTCTTCGCTGGCCTCCAGAAGCCCCGCCACGATCACGCCCAGCGAGGCGGCGAGCGCGATCCAGATCCCGATCCCACGGCCCGTATAGGGAAAGAACTCGTCCGGAACGGAGATCAGGCGGATCAGCACGAGGGTCGTCGCGAGCGAGCCGAGCGCGATCAGGATCAGGCTCTCGGGGATGCTCGCGGGCATCTCCCAACCCGCCTCTCGCAGCCCCCACAGGCCGAGCACGGCGAGCCCGATCAAGAAGACGAGCAAGCCGATCAGGCCCACGTGCCAGCCGATCACCGCGATCGTCGGACCCTCGTCGGAGCCCGCGTACCAGCTCATGAAGGTTGAGAGCGCAAGGACGAGGCCGGCGTAGCGGCTCAGGCGCTCACCAAGGAGCCAGAACCCGCCGCCGGTGCGTGCGGCGGCGCCGCTCCGGAACAGGCGGGCGCGTGCCGATGGAGCCGGCCCGGGGGGCGGAAAGGGCTCGGGGGACTGCAAAGCCGGGGTGGAGTATCCCAGGCTTTCCAAGTAGAGTCAGGTCTCCACCTACCGCCAGGGGGTTGAGGATGAGCGCGATCGGCAAGGGGTCGGCCGAGGGCAAGTCCGACGGATTCGTCGAGTTCTTCGCGAGTGGTGTGCGGGCAAAAGGCGAATACCACTGCGCGGAGTGCGGGTACGGGGTCACGGTGTTCAACGTGCTCCCGCGGTGCCCGATGTGCGGCGGCGCCGCGTGGGAGCAGTCGACGTGGAGCCCGTTTGCACGAGCGATGGAGCGCGCCTAGCCCCAAGGCGCTCTTACAACCCGAACAGCCGCTCGATCTCGTTCCAGACTCCGAGCGAGAGGAAGAGGAACGCGCTCGTGAGCAGGACGAGCACGAGCAGGAAGCGCAGCCGCGCGAGCTTGCGCTCGCGCACGCGCTGCTCGCGCGCGTGCCGCTTCGCGCGCTCGAGCCGGTAGGCGCGGGCAACCGCGGTCGGGTCGACGGGGGCCGCTTGCCTCGCACGCTCACGCCGTTCGGGGTGAGCCATGGGGCGTCAGTCTAGTCCGGCCCGCCCCGCAGGGCATACTGAGCGGCGGGCCGGGATGACGGTGCAGCCTGATCGCGGAGCGCGGGTCGCGCTCGATTCGGGAGCGCTCGAGACGCTCGGCGACGCGGGCCGCGCGGCGCTCGCCGGAGCGAGGCCCGTCGATGTCTTCCAGGCGGTCGCCGATGCCGTCGCGCGCGCCACGCGGGCGTACGTGGCGGTGGTGCGCGTGCTCGAGCCGGGCTCGGCCGCGCTCGTTGCGCGCGCGGTCGCATCGAGCTCGGCGTCGCTCGCGGCCGAGCTCGAAGGCACGCGCGCGGCGCTTGCCGATCTGCCGGCGGAGGAAACCGGGCTCCAGGACGGACCCGAGTACATGCGCCGGCTGGCCGCACGGATCGGGGCGCGCGTCGTGCTCGTCGTCCCGGTCGTCGTCGCCGGCGAGACGGTCGGGACCATCGAGCTGCTGCGCGAGCGAAACGAGCTCGCGCGCGAGGAGCTGGCCGCCGTGCGACTCGCAGCGACACAGGTCGGGCTTGCCCTGCGCGCGTTCGGACTCGGCGACACCCCGGAGCGCAGCGCTGCGGACGAGCGTGCAGTTCGGCTCGCAGGTGACGGCCTGGCCGCCGGGTCCGATGTCGCCCGCACGACGAGTCACGTGCTTCGGCTTGCCCTCGACGTCTCGGGCGCCACGACAGCGCTGCTCTGGCAGCACCGCGCGGACGGCTCGCTGCGCCCGGCGGCGGCCGCGGGAGCCGGCGCGCCCGAGCTCTCCGGCGATGACGCGCTCGCCTCGGCCAGGCAGGCGTTCGCCGGCCCCGCAACGCGCCTCGGCGAGCTGGCGGGACGACCCGCAGCCGCGCTCCGGCTCGGTGAGCCGCCCCTCGGCGTCCTGCAGCTCGTGTTCGCGCCCGGCCGCGCGCCCTCGGCCGACGCGCTCGAGCGCCTCGCGACCTTCTCGGTGCGCGCGGCGCAGGCCCTGCGTGCGAGCGAGCGCGCGCAACGCGTCGCCGCCGAGCTCGACCAGACGCGTGCGTTGCTCGCTCTCCTCGGCCAGGCCAGCGCGCAGCTCTCGGTCGCACACACGCTCGAGACCGCCACCGGCCGGCTCGTCGAGCTTTTGGGGGCGGAACGCGTCGCGGTCTACCTGCGCGACGAGGGCCGCCTCGTCATCGCTTCCGAGCGCGGTCTCGCGGGACCGCACCTTCCCGTGGCCGAGTCGCTCTTTGAGCTTGCGCTCGGCCCGTTCCGCGGCCGCGGGATCGTGGAGATCCCCGACGCGCGTGCGGAGCCGCGCTTCGCCGGCGTCACGGACGCGCTTGCCGAGACGGGGATCGAGTGCGCGATCGCGCTCCCGCTGCTCGTCCACGAGGAGGTGATCGGACTCCTCGCGGCGTATCCCTCCGCGGGCCGCCAGCTCAACCCGGACGAGCAGGCGCTGCTCACCGCGCTCGCGGGCCAGCTTGCGGTCGCCGTGCAGAACGCGCAGCTACACGAGCAGGCGACGCGGCTCGGAGCCGAGCTCGAGCTCGCACTCTCGGCGGAGCTCGACGCCTCGCGCCGGCTGCGCGCGCTCTACGAGGTCTCACGCTCGTTCGCGGAGAGCATGTCGCTCGGCGACACGATCGAGGCGATCACGCGCGCCGTCGTCGAGCAGCTGGACGTCGACGCCGCCGTCATCCACCTCCCGGACCCTCGTCGCGAAGAGCTCGTCCCGCAGGCGCTGCACGTCGCCGATCACCAGCTCGAGCCGTTGCTGCGACCGATTCTCTTCAGGCGCCAGCCGGTGGGCGGGTCCGGGCTCGAGGACGTCTTCCAGACGCGCGAGCCGCGCGTGCTCGCGCCGGACGACGCCCCGCTGCTCGGGCCCTTCCTCGAGAAGGGCTCGACCGCTGCGGTTGTGCCGCTCGCGACGTCGACCGCCGTTGTCGCGTCGCTCACGCTCGTGTCGCTCCAGCCGGGCCGGCCGCTGAGCGCGGAAACGATCGAGTCTGCGCGCACGCTCGGCGCCCAGGCCGCGCTCGCGATCGAGAACGCGCGGCTCTACCAGCAGCAGAAGGACTTCGCGGACGCGATGCAGCGCTCGCTGCTCCCGCAGGTGCAGCCGCAGGTGAAGGGGTTGGCCGTGGGCGCGATCTACGCGTGGCCCGAACGGATCGAGCTCGGCGGCGACCTCTACGACTACCTCGTGCTCGACGACGGCCGGCTGGCCGTCGTGGTCGGCGACGTCACCGGCCACGGCGTCGACGCGGCTGCGGACATGGCGATGGCGAAGTTCGTCTTCCGCTCGCTCGCTCGTGAGCACCCGATGCCCGGGGGCTTCCTCGCGGCCGCGAACGAGGTCGTCGTCGGCGAGATCGGCCCCGGGAAGTTCATCACGATGCTCTACCTGCTGATCGACCCGAGCACGGGCGTGGTGATCTGCTCGTCGGCGGGCCATCCCCCGCCGCGCCTCGTCGGACCGGACGGCTCGGTCGAGCCGCTCGCTGCGTCCGGGCTCGCGCTCGGCGTCGAGACGGAGCAGTCGTACCAGGAGGTGCGCGGGCGTCTGGAGGCCCGCGGATCGGTCGTCCTCTACACGGACGGCGTCATCGAAGCGCGCCGCGGCCCCGAGCTCTATGGCTTCGAACGGCTCGACGAGCTGCTCGCGCGCCGGTGCGCGCTGTCGCCGGAGGACCTCTCGGCCTCCGTGATCCAGTCGGCGCGCCGTTTCACCGGGGGCGAACTGCTCGACGACTGTGCGGTCGTGGTCGTCAAGCGCACGTGACCGACCGCCGGCCGCTCTACGCGCTCGTCTTTCTTGCGGGCACCGGCACGCTCGCGACCGAGATCTGCGCGTCGCGGCTGCTCGCGCCGTACTACGGCTCCTCGACGATCGTCTGGGCGAACCTGATCGGTCTCGTGCTCGCGTCGCTCTCGCTCGGGTACTGGCTCGGCGGCCGGGTCGCCGACCGGCGCCCGGAGCGGCAGCTGCTCGGGACGATCGTCGTCGCCGCGGCGTTGCTCGTCGCGGCAACGCCGTTTCTCGCCCGGCCGTTCCTCGACGTCTCCGTGCAAGGGCTCGACGAGGCGTCCGAAGGCGCGGCGATCGGGTCGTTCTTCGCCACGCTGGTCCTCTTCGCGCCGCCCGTGACGCTGATGGGGATGGCGGCGCCGTTCGCAATCCGGCTCGCGCTCGGCGACATCGCCTCCGCCGGCACCGTGGCCGGACGCCTCTACGCGCTCTCCACGATCGGGTCGCTGCTCGGGACGTTCCTGCCCGCGCTCGTCTTGATCCCGCTCGTCGGGACGCAGCGCACGATGCTCGGCGCGGCCGCATTGCTCACGCTCGGCGGCGTGCTCGTCCTGCGCCGGCGCTGGCTCCTCGCTCCGATTGCGGTCGCCGCACTCCTCGCCGTCCCGCCCGGCGCGGTCAAGGCGTCCGACGGGCTGATCTACGAGCGCGAGTCGCGCTACCAGTACGTGCAGGTGGTCGAGCGC
This sequence comes from Gaiellaceae bacterium, assembly GCA_036000665.1. GTDB lineage: Bacteria > Actinomycetota > Thermoleophilia > Gaiellales > Gaiellaceae > JACCTU01. Next base: position 2,274 of record DASYUZ010000012.1, on the reverse strand, counting down.
GGGGACGCGCGCTACTTGCATCTGGACGAGGGGATCGCCGTCCACTCCGTCTGGCGACGCGACGACGTGCTGACCGGCGGCGAGTGGGACGTCTTCGTGGCAACTCCCGCGCTGCTCGAGCGCGACCCGCGCCACGTTGCCATATTGGGCAACGCCGGAGGGACGACCGCCCGCGCGTTCGGGCGCTACTTCCCGCGCAGCGAGATCGACGGCGTGGAGCTCGACCCTGTGGTGTCTGACGTGGGCCGCCGTTTCTTCGGTCTCGGCGACAATCCCCGTCTACACGTGCACGACGCCGACGCACGCCCGTTCCTCCGCTCGACGCGCACGCGCTACGACCTGATCTTCGTGGACGCGTACCGGCCGCCCTACGTGCCGTTCTACCTCGCGACGCGAGAGTTCTTCGAGCTCGCGCGCTCGCGGCTTGCGCAGGGTGGCGTGCTCGCGATGAACGTTGCGACGGTGCCCGGCGACTACCGTCTCGCGCACGGCGTCGAGTCGACACTACGCGCGGTGTTCCCGCACGTGTACGTCTGGCAGGCGCTGCGGTTCAACCGGTTCGTGATCGCGTCGGGGCGCGAGCTGCGCGTGCGCGAGGCAGGCCCGCCGGCGCTGCTCCCGCTGCTCCGCCGGGGGCTGCGCGAGTCGCAGCAGCGGGGTGAGCCGTGGACGGACGACCACTCGCCCGTCGAATGGATCACGGACCGGATGATCGTCGAGTACGCGGCCGAGGGCGGGCGGCTGAACGAGATGCAGCTGCCGACGCACCCGTGAGGGTGCTGCGCGGCGAAGGGCCGGTGCTGCGCATCGGCCACCGCGGGGCGGCGGCGCTCGCGCCGGAGAACACGATCCCGGCGCTGCGGGCGGCCGTCGAGCTGGGCGTCGACCTGGTCGAGTTCGATGTCGTGAAAGGGCGCGAGGGTCAGCTCGTCCTCGCACACTCGGCGGCCCATCTCCCGCTCGGCGGGCCGAGCCTCGACGACGCGCTCGGCTATCTCGCGGAAGCCGGCGTCGGCGCGCACGTCGATCTCAAGGAGAGCGGGTTCGAGGCGGAAGTGGCTAGGGCACTTCAACGGCACGAGATGGTGGCGCGCTCGCTCGTCAGCTCGCTCGACTGGTCGTCGCTCCGCGACCTGCGTGCCCACGAGCCCAGCGTGGCGATCGGCATCTCGTATCCGGAGGACCGCTACGGCGTCGGCCGCCGGCGGGCGCTCGCGCCGCTCGTCAGCGCCGGGCTGTTCGCGATGCAGCGCGTGCTCCCGCGCCTCGTGCTGCGCTGGCTCGCGCACGCTGGTGCTTCGGCAGCGGTCCTTCACCACGCGCTCGTGACGCCCGCGGTGGTGCGGAGCTGCCATTCGCGCGGCGCGGCGGTCTGGGCCTGGACGGTGAACGACGCCGAGGTCGCGACGCGCCTAGCAGATTGGGGCGCCGACGCTATCATCACCGACGACCCGAGGATCCTCCGGGGACGCAGCACGTGAAACGCCTTTCGACCCTCTCCATCGCTCTCGTCGCTCTCGTCTGCGCGCCGGCCCGCGCCGCGGACGAGCCGCCCTCCCCCGCGCCGGCGATTCCCGAGGGCGTCGTGATCGGGCAGCTCCTCGTCGGCGGAATGACGCCCGAGACGGCGGCGGAGCAGGTCCGCGCCGATTACGCGCTGCCGCTGATCCTCACTTACGGGACGTACGTCTTCGAGGCCTCGCCCGAATCGCTTGCGGTGCCGTCGATCCAGAAGGCGGTCGAGCAGGCGCTGACGGCCGCACCCAGCACGGTCGTGCCGTTGCAGGTGACCGTGCGCCGCGATCGGGTGCGCGGCTACGTCGCTGAAGTTGCCGACCGGTTTGCGCGCGCGCCCATCGACGCGCGGCTCTTCCTGCGCAAGAACCGCCCCTGGATCGCGCGCGAGAAGGCGGGCCGCGAAATCGACCGCGCTTCCGCGGAGCGCGCGATCACCTCGGCGCTGCAGGCCGGAGTGCGAGGGCCGGTCCGGCTGCGACCGCGCGTGTTGAAGCCGCGCGTCACGGTGAGGGACTTCGGCCCCGTGATCGTGATCCGGCGCGGCTCGAACAAGCTCTACCTCTACAACGGCATGCGGTACTGGAAGCTCTTCCCCGTCGCAACCGGCCAGACGAGGTACCCGACGCCGCTCGGCCGCTTCCACATCGTCGTCAAGTGGAAGAACCCGTGGTGGTACCCGCCCGACTCCGACTGGGCGAAGGACAAGGAGCCGGTCCCGCCCGGCCCGTCGAACCCGCTCGGCACGCGCTGGATGGG
>DASYUZ010000011.1:0-13637 GCA_036000665.1 Gaiellaceae bacterium | reverse complement strand
GCGAGCTCGCACAGGCCCGCCGCGAGCGCGGCAGCGCTGCCGCCGCTCGACCCGCCTGCGAGCCGACCCGGTGCGATCGGATTCGGGACTGTGCCGAAGTGCGGGTTCTGCGACGAGATCCCGTACGCGAACTCGTGCAGGTTCGTCTTGCCGACGTTCGCGTAGCCCGCCTGTTCGAGGAGCTGCACGGCTGGCGCCGTCTGGTCGGGCACGTGGTCGACGAAGAGGCTCGAGCCGTACGTCGTAGCAAGCCCGGCCGTGTCGAAGAGGTCCTTGACCGCCAGCGGACGACCCGGTCCGGCCTGCTCCGGCCGCGCGAGGAAGATTCCGTCGAGGTCGCGCGTGCGCGCGACTCTACTTGGTGAGGACGAGCTTCCGGCTGACCGTCGCGCCGCGCGCGCCGGAGCTCGAGAGGCTCGTGAGCGTGAGCGCATCGCGGGCGGCGAGCGTGCGGGCGAACCCCTTGGGAAGCATGAAGCGGAGGTCGTTGTTGCCGGCGCGAAGCGCGCGGTTCCCGAGCGCGGTCGAGCCGACCTGCGCCTCGAGCTGCCCCTCTCCGCTCGAGAACACGACCAGGCGGATGACGCGCCTGCGCTTCGAGACGCGCAGCGTCTCCGGCCCGTAGAGCGCGATTGCCGGCGCGACCTCTGCCGGGGGAGCGGGAACCGTCGGCCCCGTATACGAGCCAGCGGGCGGTGGCGTCGAGGTCGAGGGCCGGGTCTTGTCGACGGTCGTCGAAGCCGTGACCGTGAAGAGAGCAGCGTCGACGCCCGAGGGGTTCGGCAGCGAGAGTAGGCCCACATCCGAGCTCGCGCAGGTGCTCCACGGCACGCTCAGGCTCGCCGTGCTGCCGCTGACGGCGAGCGGTGTCGGAAGAGTGAGAGGAGCCGGCGTACCATCGGCCGCGGGCGGCGCGGTGCTCGGCGCCGTCCAGAGGAAATACGGACGCGCTCCGAGGCCCGTGGGCCACGACACGGTGAGCGAGAGAGTCGCCTCGTAGCAGGGGCCCGAGGACTCGCCGCTGCCGCGTGTGAACGCGAGGTAGCGCGCGGCCAGATGGTTGACGGCGACTTTCTGCGCGGGGAGAACGGCGGTCGCGTCACCCGTGGCCGTGCTCGAATAGACGGGCGGTCCGATGCCCTTGAGGCTCGCGACCGTGTAGTTGCCGTTCATGTTCGCGACCGTCCAGTCGGTGAAGACGTCGGCGAGCGTCGAGCCCTTGTCGATCAACGTGTAGTAGAGGAAGTCGCTCCCGGTGAGCCCCGTGTCGTTCAGAGCCTTGGCCTTCAGGAAGATGTCCTTGACGACGCCGGGGCCGAAGCGCTCGCTCAAATACTCGTAGAACGGCCAGCGCGAGTAGCCGCCGCGCTCGTAGTCGTCGAGGCCGCACGCGGTTCCAACGCAGCTGAGCGACATGTCGGGCATGCCCAACGTGTCGGTGAGCGGGTACGTCTTGTCGAAGCCGTCGGAGAGCGAGGCGGGAAAGCCCAAAAAGCGAAAGCCGTTCCACTCTGCCGTGCCCTCGAGCAGCCAGGCGCTCGTCGGAGCCCAGATTCCGAACTGCACGAGGTGGAAGAGCTCGTGCGCCGCAACGTTCGCGAGCTCCGTCACGTCGTCGTCGATCCAGATGTAGCCGGCCGTCTGGTTCGCGGCCGTCGCCGGGAACGCGGCCCCGAGTGGCCCCGCGGGCGTCATCAGGTCGGTGATGTAGACGTCGATCTTCCCGTCGCCGTCGTCGAGCGGCGCGGGGTAGCCGAGGTCGACCGTGTAGGTCGAGTACGCGCGCTCGAAGTTCGCCGCGAGGTCGCCCGCCTGCTGCCAGGTCACGTCGGAGGCCGGCGGCGGCGGGAAGCCGTCCCAGTGGATCTGGAAGTGCGGCGTCGTCAGCGTCTCGGGAAGACCGAGGATCCGGCCCGCCTGGGCGGGCTGGCAGAAGAGCGCCCCGACGGCGGCAGTGAGCAGCGTGAGACGGAAGAGGCGCAGCATCTCCCTCCCGCCATCGGCTGGATCGGGACCAGACTTGAGCGGGGGCCGAGGAGGCGAGAGGCCTCCTCGGCCAGCCCGGCAGGATCGCCGCCTACTGGCGGATGTAGATGTTCATCCCGCTTACCTGCTTGTTGAAGTTGACGATCCCGGGGACGGCAAGCGCGACCCCTTCCTCACTCGGGTCGTTGTGGCTCTCGGGCGCCTGCGGTCCGACGATGCAGAAGATCGTCAGGATCCCCCTGAAGGCCAGGTTGGTTCCGGTCGGCGTCAACGTCACCTCGAGTTTGAGTGCGCCCCCGCAGAAGTTCGGCGGCAGCGTGACACCCACCGACTCGACGACACCGCAACCGTAGAACTCGAAGCTCAGGAGCTCCGTCGCCGTCCAGGCCCCGGCTCCGACGACGGTACCCGCGCTGGTGGTATGGGTGAACGTCCCGCTCGCGGTCACGGACTTCGGGTGCACCGAAAAGACGCCTATGCCCGTGATCGCAACTCGGTCGCCGTTCGGGGCCTCCGCGACGTTCGGCACCTCGATATGGAGCTGGAACGTCGCGCCCTCGTTGTTGGGATCCGCGACCGCCCGCCCCGGCGCCACCATCAGCACGCAGGCCGCGAATACCAGGACAAGTGCGGATCGTCGCTTCATGAGAACCTCCTTCGGGACGCGATCCGCTCGGCGACGCTATGCCCGTCGCAGGGGCAAGTCAATGAAGCGATCGCCAGGACTAGTCGAAAGCCAGGTAGAGCAGCGCGATGCCGAACGTTCCTGCGAAGAGCACGAGAGCAAGCGCGAAGAGACCCCAGCCCCAGAGCAGGTTCCGGCGGCCGTTCACGCGAGCAGCGGGTCCAGAGCCATCGCCACGAAGAGCAGGGCCAGGTAGGCCAGCGAGTAGTGGAAGAGCACTGCGGCGCGGCGGGGTACGAGCTCGGCGCGGAGCCGCAAGGCGAGCCAGAGGAAGCCCCCGCCCAGCGCGAGGGCAGCCACGAGGTATGGCAAACCGAGGGTGCCGAGCGCGACCGGCAGGACGGTTACGGCGATCAGGGCGAGCGTGTAGAGCACGATCTGGCGCGCGGTCTCGCGCTCGCCGCGGACGACCGGCAGCATCGGCACCGCGGCCGCCTCGTAGTCGCGCCGGATCAGCAGCGCCAGGGCCCAGAAGTGCGGCGGGGTCCAGAAGAAGACGATCGCGAAGAGCGCGAGCGCAGGCAGGGTGAGGTTGCCCGTCGCCGCCGCCCAGCCGACGAGCGGCGGGACGGCCCCCGCGGCGCCGCCGATGACGATGTTCTGCGGTGTGGAGCGCTTCAGCCAGCGCGTGTAGACGAGCACGTAGAAGAGGTTCCCGACAAGTGCAAGCACCGCCGTCAGGACGTTCGCGAGGCTGCCGAGGAGAACGAACGAGAGAGCGGAGAGCGCGAGCCCGAACTCGAGCGCGCGCGCGGCGGGCACGCGGCCCGCCGCGACCGGCCGCGAGCGCGTGCGCTTGCCCATCAGCTTGTCGATGTCGCGGTCGATGACGTGGTTCAGCGCGCTTGCGCCGCCGCACGCGAGTGCGAGGCCGGCGAGCATGACCGCGAGGTCGCCGAGGGGCGGCACGCCGCCTGCGCCGACGAACATCCCAGCGGCCCCGGTGAGCAGGAGCAGCGACATGATCCGCGGCTTCGTCAGCGTCACGTAGTCGCGCCACGAGCCTGCCGCGACCGGTTCGCCACGGAAGAGCTGCACGGCCTGCATCGCGACGAATGCAAGCGCGGCGGCGGCGAGACCGACATGAACGGGCCCTGCCCACCAGGTCGCGATTGCGAGCAGGAAGCTCCCCAATGCCGCGCCGGCCCAGAGGCGCAGGCGCGGATAGGACGTCCACGAAGCGACCGCGGTCGCGACGAGCGGCGGCAGCGCGATGATCGCGAGCACCCGGTGCGTGAGTCCGAGCGAGCCGCTGGCCACCGTTGCCGCCGCGGCGAGCGTCGCCAGGACGCCGCAGAGCCTGAGCCAGGGTCCCGGGCTCACCACCGGCCCTGCTCCTGCAGCCGCCGGCGGAGGTCGCGCAGCGGTCGCGGGCTGGAGATGTACGGGACGTGGTCGAAGTTGTGCGGCGGCGGGGGCGAGGTCGTATACCACTCGAGCGTGTCCCCGACCCACGGGTCGTTGCCGACCCGGCGTGCGCGTCTCGAGCGAATCACGTTCGCGACGAAGACCAGCATCCCGAGGCCCATGATGTACGAGCCGACCGTCGAGACGACGTTCCAGTCCTGCCAGGCCGGGATGTCGCGGTACGAGGCGATCCGCCGCGGCATCCCGAGCAGGCCGAGGAAGTGCTGCGGAAAGAACGCGACGTTGAAGCCGACGAACATCAGCCAGAAATGGACTTTCCCGAGGCGCTCGTCGAGCAGGCGCCCGAACATCTTCGGCCACCAGTAGTAGAGCCCGGCGAAGATCCCGAACATCGAGCCGCCGAAGAGCACGTAGTGGAAGTGCGCGACGACGTAGTACGTGTCGTGCACCTGCCAGTCGATCGGGTACTGCGCGAGGAAGATGCCCGAGAGCCCGCCGATCGTGAACAGCGAGATGAAGCCAAGGGCGAACAGCAGCGGCGTGTCGAAGCTGAGGTTTCCCCGCCAGAGCGTCGCCAGCCAGTTGAGGATCTTCACACCTGTTGGCACCGCCACGGCCATCGACACGAGCATGAACCAGATGTTCAGCGGGGTCGGCATGCCGACGGTGAACATGTGGTGCGCCCAGACGAGCATCGAGATGAACGCGATCCCGACCGTCGAGAACGCGATCGCCGCGTAGCCGAAGATCGGCTTCCGGGAAAACACGGGGAGCACCTCGGAGATGATTCCCATCGCGGGCAGGACCATGATGTACACCTCCGGGTGCCCGAAGAACCAGAAGACGTGCTGGTAGAGCACGGCGTTGCCGCCCTCGTCCGGGATGAAGAAGTGCGTGCCGACGTTGCGGTCCAGCAGCAGCATCGTCAGCCCGGCGGCGATCACGGGAAGGACCGCGACGAGCATCCAGGAGTAGGCGTAGATCGACCAGACGAAGAGCGGCATGCGCATCCACGTCATCCCCGGCGCTCGCAGCGAGTGCACGGTGACGATGAAGTTGATCGCGCCGACCAGCGATGAGATCGCAACGATGTGCAGGCCGAGGATCGTCAGGTCGACAGCGGCTCCCGACTGCTGGGCGTACGGCGGGTAGAGCGTCCAGCCGGTGTCAGCCGCTCCGCCAGCGCCGAACCAGCTGGCGTAGATCACGCAGCCGCCCAGAAGGTAGAGCCAGAACGAGAGCGCGTTCACTCGCGGAAACGCGACGTCGCGTGCACCGATGTGCAGCGGGAGGATGAAGTTGCCGAACCCCGCGAGGATCGGGACGACGACGAGGAAGATCATCGTCACCCCGTGCAGGGTCATCACCTGGTTGTAGTGCTCTCGCGAGAGCACGTCCGACTCGGGCGTGGCGAGCTCCGTGCGCAGGAGCGTTGCGAGGATCCCGCCCGCGACGAAGAACGCGAGGCTCGTCGCGATGTACATGATCCCGATCCGTTTGTGGTCGACGGTGACGACCCAGCTCGCGAAGCGGCCGTGGTACCACGGGACGGGATACGGAACGGGCTCGGCCCTAGCCGCCACTCGCCGCGACCTCCTTGCTCGTGTACTCGAACAGCGCTCGGAACTGTTCGTCGCTCCAGCCGGCGCCGACGGGCGGCATCTTGCCGCGGCCGTGCTCGACGATGTTCCTGAGCTGGGCGCGGTCCGCCAGGATCGAGTTGCCCTTCAGGTTCGGTCCAACGAGCTGCGGGCCCTCCAGGTTGTGACACTTCGCGCAGACGTTCTCGAACGTGCTCTTCCCGAGCGCATCTTGCGAGCCGCGAAGCTCGCGCTGCCACACGTCCTCGGAGACGACGCGTGTGCGGGCGAGCATCGCTGCGTGCAGAAGCCCGCAGAACTCCGCGCACTGCCCGAGGTAGACCCCCTCGCGTCGCGCGCGAAACCACGTGTGGTTCGTCTTGCCGGGGATCGCGTCGATCTTTCCTCCGAGCGAGGGGATCCACCACGAGTGGATGACGTCGACGTCTGCTGCGTCGACGGTGAGACGCACGACGCGGTCGACGGGGACGATCAGCTCGTCGTAGCCGACCTCTCCGCCCGGGTAGCGGAACTCCCAGTAGTACTGGTGTCCGATCACGTGGATCTCGAGCCGATTCGGCGCCGCCTGCGCGCTGGGCACGTCCTGGATTGCCGGGAGCTTCCAGAAGACCACCGAGGCGATTGCGGCCAGGATGATGACGGGGATCACGGTCCAGATCAGCTCTAGGCGACCGTGGCCGTGGATCTGCGGCGCCTCTTCGTCGCGCGGCCGGGGTCCGCGGCGATAGCGGATGACGAAGACGATCAGCGCAGCCTCGACGAGGACGAAGATCATGCCCGTGACGGCGAGCACGACCCAGTACGCGGTGTTGATCGCGTCGGCGTTCGGCGACTCGGGCTGCACCGGCGCAATCCCACCGGGGACCGCGTACGCGGGTGCCGCGAGCGCGAGCGCGCCGAGCAGGGCGGCGATGGAGGCGGTCCGGCGCACGTCCGTCGGGCATTCTACGAGGGGTGGCGAGAGGCACGCACGTCGAGCTACCGGCGGGTGTCGAGGATCCGTTCGAGGTGTACGTCAACGGGGTTTTGCAGCAACCGGGGCTCGATTACGAGCGGCACGGCGACACGCTCGTCTTCCCAGAGCGGCTTGCGCGCGAGGGTCGGCTCGGGTTTTGGCGGTGGCTCTCGCTCTTCCTCGGGATCGCGGGGACGTACCGGCAGAACGACAGCGTCGACGTCGTCTACGAGCGCGACGGCCGCAGGGTCGTGGCCACGGGTTTACGGCTCCTTCCCGAAGATGAGTAAGGTGCTCGAACGATGAGCGACGTGGACTGGCCCTCCCCGGAGCCCTCGTCACGCGAGCCGGCGCAGCGTCCGTTGCCGCTCCCGCGGGTCGAAGACCTGCCGATCGCCGAGCAGGGCTACGACCGCGAGAAGGTGCAGGACGCCTTCGACGCGTTCTACCGGCACGCCGCGCAGCTCGACGCGACGCTGCGCACGCTCGAGGCAGTCGAGGTCTTCCAGCGCACGGCCGCCGAGCTGCGCGCGGAGCTGCGGACGATTCGCGGCTCGGGGTTGAGCGTCGGCTCCTGGCAGTCGGACGCCGGCTACGGCGCGCGCCAGAGCGTCACGGAGTGGTCCCCGTCGCCTGCCGTCAAACGGGTCGCCGGCGAATTCGGGTTCATCATCCTGATCGGCGCGATCGTCGGCTGGGCAAAGTGGAGTCCCCTCACGATTGTGCTCGTGATGTCGCTTGCGCTCGCCATCGTCTTGCTTGTCGAGTGGGTCGCCTCCCGCGAGCGCGCGATCCCGCGCGCGGCGGCGCCTGCGCAGGCGCCCGCGCTCGACGAGCGTGCTGAACTCGAGGCCGCCCCTGCGCCGGCCCAGCCGCAACAGGAAGGCCCCGAGGCGATGACGATCTTCGGCGCGGCCCCGGTCCGCGAGGCGGAGCCGGCCGAGCCGCAGGAAGAGGCGGCGCCTCCGGAGCCCGAGCCGGAAGAGGCGGTCTCCAACGAACGTCAGCGCGACATCTCCGGCGACGGTCACCGCGAGCTCGCTGAAGAGGCCGAGCCGATTCTCGAGGAGGCGCTCCAAGCTGTTCCTGAAACGGACACGGCGGCCGCCTTAGAGGACACGGCCGAGGAGGGCCTGGTCCTCGACGCCCCGGAAGAGGACGCCGTGCTCGACGAGGCCGCAGCCGAGGAGCTGCCGGTTGAGGACGTCGCGCCCGACGAGGTGGCCGTCGCCGTTGTCGCGGTCGAGGCCGAAGCGGAGCCCGACGTCCCCGTCGCCGAGGAGGAGCCGAAGCCGGACGAGGAGCGCGAAGTCGGCGAGCCGCAGGAGCCGGAGGAGTCCGAGGAGGAGCGGGAGGACGATCTCGTCGCCGCCGCCGAGGAGTTGGAGGCCGCGCCCGAGCCTGAGCTCGCGCTCGGGGGCGCGGAGCCGCTCGAGACGGGACCCAAGCGCCGCCGGTTCCGCCTCTTCCGCCGCCGCGAGGCCGAGGCGCCGAGCGCGGACGGGGTCGCCGCTGAGCACGTCCCGGGCGAGCCGCTCGAGCCCGCGCCGGGTTCACCCGAGCCGTCCGTGCAGCCGGGTCCGGACCTCGAGCCGCCCGAGCTCGAGCCCGAGGAGCCGGAGGAACCCGACGAGCACGTCGACCCATGGGAGCAGGCGGCCGAGATCCCAGAGCGCGAGCCGATCGCCCAGATCAACCCGGAACCTGAGCCGGAACCCGAGCCCGAGGTCAGGGAGCCCCCCGTCGAGGCGCTCGCAGAGCAGGCCGCCGCTGCCCTCGATCGGTCCCGCGCGCGCCGTCGTGCGCCCCGGCGCGCCCGCCGCCGCTAGAGCCGCTGCGGCACGTCTCGTCGCCGATGCCGGCGTCTTCGCCGGCGTCGGCTCCATGACGACCGTCTCCGCAACAAGGCCCAACGAAGTCGTCATGGCTCCGCGAAGCGGAGCCGGACTTCGTTGGGTTACTCGAACGAGTGATCCGTGCGTAAGCCCCTCGTTCGGGTGCTCGACCGGCGCTCCCGATTGCCGTAATTGAAGGCAGCGGCATCTGCGGTCCTGCGGTCTCTGCGGCTCGACAAAGCGACCAGAGGTACAACGCAGATGATCCGCATCCTCCACTCCCTCCGCCGCCGCCTCCAAGCCGAGGACGGCGTCGCACTCATGATTTCCATCGGTGCCCTCTCGGCCCTCGCGCTCGTCAGTGCGAGCTCGGTCGCGTTCTCGACCGAGAACTCCGGCAACGCGTCGAGGTCGAAGGCCGACCAGGCGGCGTTCGCGCTCGCCGAGGCCGGGATCAACAACGCGATGGCCGTGCTCTCGAACCCGGCCAACGACCCGACGAACGCGAGCCTGCTGCAGCCGACGTATCAGGACTACGAGGGCGGGAAGGCCACGTGGTCCGGCGTCTACGACGCCGCAACGTCGACGTGGACGATCACGGCGACCGGCGAGATGCGCAATCCGACCGGGCCGAGCGCCGTGCCCGTGCGCCGCACGATCAGCGCGAAGGCACCGGTCGTCGTCGGGCCGCAGCTCACGCAGCCGCTCGCCAACGACGCCTGGAACTACCTGGTTGCGACACGCACAGGCAACGCTTGCGACGAGACGTTCTCGAGCAGCGTCGTCACCAGTGCACCGCTGTACATCTTCGGGAACCTCTGCCTCGGCTCCAGCTCCGTCGTCAACGGCGGACCGCTCTCGGTTCGAGGCTCCCTCACGCTCGGAACTCTGAGCACCGTCGGCGCGGTCGGCACGCCGATCCCCGAGGCGCACGTCGCGGGCGGGTGCGGCGGGCACGCGTGCACGAGCGCAGACCGCGTCTACGCGACAACCCTCGACCAGTCACCGCCGGTCCTCAGCGCGCCGGCTCCCGACTGGGACTTCTGGTACGCGACCGCCGCTCCGGGGCCGAAGAAAGGCTGCGAGATCGCGAGCGGCACCGTCCCTGTCTTCGACAACAACACCGCGCGCGACAAGAGCGTGACGACGGTCTTCACTCTCACGTCGGCCACGTCGTACACGTGCCGCGTCGGGCCGCCCGGCAACCCGACGGGCGAACTTTCGTGGGACGCGACGACGCGCGTCCTGACGATCCGCGGGACGATCTTCATCGACGGCCAGGCGAAGGTCGACAACGCGAAGCTGAACACGTATAGCGGTCAGGGCACGATCTACCTCTCGGGCTCGTTTTTGGTCACGAGCGGCAGCAAGCTCTGCGCGGTCGCGACTGCGACCGACTGCGACTTCTCGCCCGGCAAGTGGGACCCGAACAAGAACCTGCTCGCGATCGTTTCGAACGGCAACGGCGGACTTGGTGTCCTCGCCGGGAACAGCATCCAGCTCGGCTGCTTCGACCGCGTGCAGGGCGCGCTGTTCGGAACCAACGCCGTGTTCTTCTCGTCGGGCGCGGCGCCCGCCAAGCACCAAGGCCCCGTCGTCGCGTCGACGATCGTTCTGAGCGCGAGCGCCGAGGTCAAGCCGTTCGGAACGCTGACGAGCGTGCCGGCGGGCTTGCCCGGCCAGCCGCCGCCGAGAAGCGGCGTCGGCGCCCCACGGGACTTCACGGGCTAGAGCCATTTCGTGGGGAGGAGCCGTCGAGGGCTCCTCCCCACGAGCGTTCCTTCACTGGCTCTGTGGATGCGCCTGGTAGTTGGCCCTGATGCAGCCGCAGGCTTGGAGGATGCCACCCCTGACCATGTCGGAGACGTTGATCTCTCCCCAGTCGTAATAGAAGATCGATTGGTCGAAGCTCTTGCGGTTCGGCTCCCCGTGGTCCGTGAATCTGAAGATGACGTAACCGAGGTCGTTGTTCCCGGCGGCACCGGCGACGACTTCACCAGTGGGCGACCGACCCATTAGGCGTCCTGTCCCGTCCCCGTTGATTGTGTTGAAGCAGTAGGTCTGCATCGGATCACACGGCGGCGGGTCGCCGGGAGTCTTCGGATCGAAACTGCACGCGACGGAAAGAACCTTCTTGAGGTGAAAGCTGTAGTGGTTGCCGGTCGCGAAGTCCTTCCAGTTCACGACCAAACTGTTGGGCGGGCCAAATGGATCGTTGTTGCAGAGCAGATGGAAGGCGTGCTGCACCCCGCCGGTCATGTTCGGATCCAGGACGTCGAACGCCTCGCCCGCGCCGGACATCCAGCCGACCGACTTTGCCAGCGGCACGCCGCCGCCGAAGACGCACGTCCCGGGCGCGACCTCGACTGCGCGAAGATGCCCGTCGGCGAGGCTGCGGAACCAGAGGACCGTAGCCGCGAACGTGACGCTGTCGCACGCGACGTCTCCGGAGCCCGCCGGCGCCTTGAACGCGCTCAGCTTGGTCGCCGCCAGTGAGTCGCTCTTCGTGTACCGGAACCCCTTGGCGCAGTCCCCGGCGGCGACATAGAGCGAATCTGCGCCCGCAGCGAGCCCGCTGACACCGTTCGTGAGACAGTCGGGGAACAGCGCGCCCGACGTCTCGTTCGTGTCGAAGTACCCGATCAGTTGCCCCGCCGTCGTGAGGTGGTAGACGCGCTGCGAGGACTGCGGCGCGTACCAGAGGCTGTCCGTCTTCGCGTCATAGGCGAGACCCGAGACGACGGCGCTGCACCCGGTTGGAAGGTCGCACAAGCCGGGCAAGTCGAGCGCCGGCACGAGCACGAACTGCGGCCAAGCGAGGCCGTCCCGCGTCAACTGGTAGACCGCGAGACCGGTTGAGTCCACCGCCCAGAACAGGTCGTGAGTCACGTCGTAGGTGAGCGCATTCAGCCCGGCGGCGCCGACGATCGGCACGCTCGGCCCCACGCTTCCCGAAGCCGCCACACTCTTGAGCAAGACCCCGTTGCGGTCGGTGTAGTACAGGTTCTGCCCGTCGAAGGCGACGCTGACGCCGCCCGGCGCACCGGCGGCGATGTCGGCGCGGACGTCCCCCACGGCCGCGCCGGAGAGCTCGGCCTGCCCGAGGCCGAGCAGGACGAAGGCGGCCGCGACCACGGCCAGCCGGACAGCCCGAAAGCCCATTCCCTTCTCTCCCTTCTCCCTTGATGCGAGGACGAGCCGGCTGCCGCAAGGGCCGTCTCCCGCTGACAGAACGGTCAGAGAGTCCCCCGGGATACGCACGGGAAACTTGGCCGCCCGGCCGTCGGGCTCGACGAGCTATCCGGCCGCCCAGCTCAGCGGGACCGCAACTGGATCGCGCCACTGCGCGTGCAGCGCCGGTCCGAGCGGCGGGTCGCCGCCGTCGAAGTTCCGGCCGCCGATGTGAAAGACGTTGTCCCCGCCCCAGAAGCCAGGGAACGTCATCCAGCCCGGCGAGGTCGCGGTGACACGCACGATCCGGGTCGTGCGCCCCGAGCCCGGCGGGCCGAAGCGCCTTCCAGCGCCCATCCGGTCGAGCACCGCGAGCAACGCTGCGCGCAGCAGTGCCGCGCCCGTCGGCGGATAGCACTCCGGGCGCAGGTCGATCGGCCACTCGCCCGCGTGGAACGAGCCCGCGTGCGAGCCGAGCGCCACGTGGACGACAGGATGCGTCCCGCGCCAGCGGGGCACGCTCCGCCAGGCGCGGCGCTTGCCGCAGCTGTGCTCGCTGACGCCGACCAAGAGCGGCGCGCCGCGGCGCGTGAGCAGGACGGTGATCGCTTCCCAGTCTCCCTCGTGCGCCTGCCAGACCTCGTCCGTGGCGGGAAACGAGCCGTCCCAGAAGTCGTACGTGTACCAGTACCAGTACTGGAGCGCGATCCGGTTTCCCGCGGCACGAACGGCGCCGTAGACGACGCTCGGCGGCCGCCGCTGCGCCTCGCTCGCGGCGTAGCAGGCGATGGATGCAAGGCCGGTGTCCGGGGAACAGGGATGGTCGAGCCGCCACGCCGGCGGGCTCGCGGCTGGGAGCGCCGGTTGCGGCTCGACGCGCGTCCAGCCCGTTGCCGTGAGCGATTGCAGCTGGGCGTCCGCGAGGAACCCCTCGACGGCGACGGGCGTAAAGGGCTCGGCCGGATGCAGCACCGTGACGGGCTGAAAGCGCGCGAGCAGCGCGGACGGAGCGAGCGCAAGGGCCGCGAGCATCGCGGCCGTCCCGAGCATTCTTCGATCGTAAGCGGCTGGAAGGAGCGGTGCTAGCTTGCGCATCGTGACCGACGGCACGCCGCTGATCGAGGCCCACGGTCTGACGAAGCGCTTCGGCGACTTCGTCGCCGTCGACGGGATCGACTTCGCCGTCCGGCGCGGCGAGACGTTCGGGTTCCTCGGGCCGAACGGCGCGGGCAAGACGTCGACGATGCGGATGATCGGCGCGGTCTCGCCGGTCAGCGGCGGCACGCTCCGAGTCCTCGGCCTCGATCCCGCAACGGACGGTCCCGTGATCAAGCAGCGGATGGGCGTCGTGCCGCAGCAGGACACGCTCGACTTCGAGCTGACCGTGTACGAGAACGTGCTCGTCTACGGGCGCTATTTCGGGATCCCGATGGACGTGATCCGCTCGCGCGCGAACGAGCTTCTCGACTTCGTGCAGCTGAACGAGCGCCGCGACTCGAAGGTCGAGCCGCTCTCGGGGGGTATGAAGCGGCGGCTGACGATCGCGCGCGGCCTGATCAACGAGCCGGAGCTGCTCCTGCTCGACGAGCCGACCACCGGCCTCGACCCGCAGGCGCGTCACGTGCTCTGGGACCGGCTCTATCGGCTCAAGCAGCAGGGGGTAACCCAGGTCCTGACGACGCACTACATGGACGAGGCAGAGCAGCTCTGCGACCGGCTCGTCGTCATGGATCGCGCGAAGATCGTCGCCGAGGGCTCGCCTCGCGAGCTGATCGAGCGCTATGCGCAGCGCGAGGTCGTCGAGCTTCGCTTCGCGGAGGGCGCGCCCGAGCTCGACGGGCTCCTGCAGGACCTCGGCGAGCGCATCGAGGTGCTCGCCGACCGCGTGCTGATCGGGACGGACGACGGCGACGCGACCGCGCACGCGGTCTACGAGCGCGGCATTCCGGTCGAGAGCCTGCTCGTCCGCCGCAGCACGCTCGAGGACGTGTTCCTGACGCTGACGGGAAGGACGCTCGTCGACTGATGTCGTCCGT
>DASYUZ010000010.1:0-1516 GCA_036000665.1 Gaiellaceae bacterium | reverse complement strand
GCCCTCGAGCTCGCCGGTCTCCCCGTTCGAGAGCAGGACGGCACCCTGATGGGCGTCAAGGCCGCGCGCGGGGTTGCCCGGCATGATCATGACCGCCTTCAATGCGAACGCGGACCGCTCCCCGCCGCGGTGGCCCGGCATCAACCCGAAGAACCCGGCGGCGTCGGGAGGGCGGACGACGCTCCGGAGCGGCTGGTACAGCTCGCCGCGCGCCAACCCCGCGAGCGCGTCGCTCATCACCTCGATGCACTCCTCCATCGGGAGCAGGCGCTCGACGTCGGCATGGCTCAGGACGAGCATCAGGGAAAGAGCGACGCTAGCTCATCGCGCTCCGAAGGCGAGAGCGAGACGTCGAGCGCGCGCGCGGCGGGTTCGAGCTGTTCGGGGCTTCGCGGCCCGGCGATGACGGCCGTCACGTGCGGGTGCGACAGCAGCCATGCGATCGCCAGCGTCGGCATGTCGACACCTCGCCGTGCCGCTGCCTCGTGCAGCGTGTCGAGTCCCCGATAGATCGCGTCGTCGTCGAGTTGCACGTACGGCTCCGGCCGGAGCGTCATGCGCGACCCGGGCGGCGGCGGCTCGCCGCGTCGGTACTTGCCGGTCAGCCAGCCTCCGGCGAGCGGGCTGAACGGCATGAAGCCGAGCCCGTGCGCGGCGCAGAACGGAAGCACTTCGCTCTCGACTTCGCGGTCGAGCAGTGAGTACGAGTTCTGCACGCACTCCACGCGCACGAAGCCCTCGCGCGTGCTGATCGTCAGGGCTTCCTCGAGCCATGCGCGGTCGACGTTGCTGGCTCCGATCGCGCCGACCTTGCCGGCGCGCACGAGGTCATCCAGCGCCGCCAACGTTTCCTCGAGCGGCGTCTCGGGGTCGGGCTCGTGCACGAGGTACATGTCCACCCGCTCCACGCCGAGCCGCAGCAGGCTTCCGTCGATCTGACGCAAGATGCGCTCGCGGGCCAAGCCGCGGTCGGCGGGGTCGCCGTGCACGGAGTGGAAGACCTTCGTGCTCAAGACCATGCGGCGGCCCCGCGCGCGAAGCCACGCGCCGATCCAGCTCTCGCTACGCCCGCCCCCGTACGCGTCCGCGGTGTCGAGACAGTTGACGCCGAGCTCGAAGGCGCTGTCCAGCAGCGCAAACGCCTCCTCCCGGCTCTCGCCCTGACCGAAGAACTGCGGCGCAGAGCCGATCCCGCCGAAGTTGCCGCAGCCGAGTCCGATCCGGGAGAGCTCGAGCGCCGTCCTTCCGAGCGGCCGCCTCTCCATGGGCGCCGAGGCTATCGCGGTCCCGGCCTACCGCAAATCTGCGCCGCGTTGCTAGCGGCTACGGCATACGGCCGACCGACGCTCGCCCAGCGGACGCGGCAGCAGGCACGGGTCGCCGCTGCCGAACTCCGTCGGAACCGGGAAGCGGACGATCTCGCTAATGTCGGTACGTCGACCGACAAGCGCCGTTACCGCCTCGCCTCGGGCAAAACGCTCGGCGGCAATACGGTGCAGGAGGAGGCCGGCCCGCG
>DASYUZ010000009.1:0-2416 GCA_036000665.1 Gaiellaceae bacterium | reverse complement strand
GCAGCGGAGAGCGAGTCTTCCCCGTCGCCGCCGTCCAGGCTGTCGTCGCCGGACGCGCCCGAGAGGACGTCGTCGCCGTCGCCGCCGGACAGACCGTCGTTGTCGACAGCGCCGTTCAGCGTGTCCGCGCCCGCGCCGCCGAAGAGGCCGTCGTTCCCGGTCCCACCGTCGAGCGTGTCGTTGTCCTCTTCGCCGAACACCTGATCGTCGTCGGCGCCCGCCGAGACTGCGTCGTCGCCGGGGCCCGCGTCGATGACGTCGTTCCCGCCGCGCCCGTCGATCTCGTCGTTGCCGGCAAGCCCGCAGATGACGTCGGCGCCCTGCGTGCCGACGAGCTTGTCGTCCCGCGCGGTGCCGTAGAGCACCCCCTCCCGTCCCGGCGCGCACAGAGAGTCCGGCTGCGGCGTGTCGTCGCTGCTGCCCGCAACGGCAAGACCTCCTCCGCCCAGCGCGGTCGCAGCGACGGCGCAAAACAGCGCCAGGACGAGCGCGGAGCGGCTAGCGCGCATTCCCCTGCCCTCCTCTTCAGTGTGACGCCGACAGTCGGGCGTGACACAGCCCGGGCGCGATCATATGAGCGCCGGCGCAGCGATTACAAGAGCTACATTCGGCCGGTGGCGAGCCGCCTGACTGCCCAGCAGCGGTCGGAGGACCGGGTTACTCCGCTCGAGCTGTTCTTCGACCTCGTCTTCGTGTTCGCGATCACGCAGGTGACAGGGCTCGTGTCAGCCGATCCAACGTGGGCGGGTCTCGCCAGAGGACTGCTGGTGCTCGGCATGCTCTGGTGGGCCTGGGCGGCCTACGCGTGGCTGACGAACACGGTGAACCCGGAAGAAGGCTTCGTCAGGCTGGCGATGTTCTTCGCGATGGCGGCGATGCTGATCGCGTCGCTTGCCGTCCCGCGTACGTTCGGCGACGACGCGCTCGTGTTCGCGGCTGCGTACGCGGCCGTGCGCGTCGCGCACCTGCTCCTGTACGCGCTCGCGGGCCGCGGCGACCCGGAGCTGCTCGCCGCGATCGTGCGCCTGGCACGTGGCAGCGCGGTGGGCTCGGGCCTGCTCTTCGTGGCCGCCTTCCTCGACGGGGTCGCGCAGGGTCTCGTCTGGGCGGTCGCGCTCGCCATCGACCTCGCTGGCGCCTACGTCGGCGGCGCTCGGGGCTGGCACCTCTCGGCCGGACACTTTGCGGAGCGGCACGCGCTCGTGATCATCATCGCGCTGGGCGAGTCGATCGTGGCGCTCGGTGTCGGCGCCACGGGCCTACCGCTGGACGCGGGCGTCATCGCCGCCGCCGTGTTCGGGATCGTCGTCGCGGTCGCCCTCTGGTGGCTGTACTTCGACGTCGTCGCGATCGTGGCCGAGCGCCACCTGCGCGAGGCGACCGGAGGCGCTCAGCTCGCGATGGCGCGCGACTCGTACAGCTACCTCCATCTGCCGATGGTCGCCGGGATCGTCCTCTTCGCGGTCGGCGTCAAGAAGACGCTCGCGAACGTCGGCGACCCGCTCGCGACGGTGCCGGCGGTCGCGCTTGCGGGCGGCGTCGCGCTCTACCTCGTCTCGCACGTGCTCTTCCGCCTGCGGAACGTGCACACGCTGAATCGCCAGCGGCTCGTCGTCGCGGTCTTGCTGGTCGCGTTCATCCCGGCTGCACGTGAGCTCCCCGCACTCGCCTCGCTCGGCGTCGTCGCCGGCGTGTGCGCGGCGCTGATCCTGTACGAGGCCCTCCGCTTCGCCGAGGCGCGCGACCGCGTGCGCCACGCAGCCGAGGCGACGCTCTCCGCGAGATAGCCGCAGCGCCCGCTGGGGCGACTAAACGGCGATGACGGTCGACCCAGCGGACGACTGTACATTTAGATACGTCAACGACCGCGTTGGTGGATTGCGCGGACGGCATCGATCGTGTCGGTTTCGTCGGCGCGCTTGTCCTCCCGGTAGCCCTTCACGCGCGCGAAGCGAAGAGCGAGGCCGCCTGGATAGCGCGAGCTCGCCTGCACGCCGTCGAAGGCGATCTCGACGACGAGCTCGGGACGGACGTAGACCATGTAGCTGTCGCGGTGCGTCTCGAGCTCGAGCAGGCGCTCGGTCTGCCACGCGAGCATCGCGTCGGTCATGCCCTTGAACGTCTTGCCGAGCATCACGAACGCGCCCGTCGCCGGACCGCGCGCGCCAAGATGGAGGTTGCTGAGCCAGCCCTGCCGCCGGCCGTGCCCCCACTCCGCCGCGAGCACCACGAGATCGAGCGTGTGCGCCTGCTTCACCTTGAGCCAGCCCGCGCCGCGCCGGCCGGCCTCGTACGGCGCGCCGAGCGACTTGACCATCACGCCTTCGTGGCCGTGCGCGAGCGCGTCTACGAGGAAGCGCTCGGCCTCCGCGACATCAGCTGTCTCCAACCTGGGGACGCGCAGCTCCTCGGGCAG
>DASYUZ010000008.1:0-18038 GCA_036000665.1 Gaiellaceae bacterium | reverse complement strand
GCTCGAAGCCGCGCACGTGGCGGAGCATCGTCGCCTCCGCGCGATCGGGATCGCGGTCGCGGATCGCCTCCATCAGCTCGCGGTGCTCCTGCACCGCCTCGTCGAGCCGCGCGACGCGGTCGAGCGCGAGGAACCAGATGCGCAGCGTGAGCACGTAGTACTCGTTCAGTGTCTTCTCGAAGAACGCGTTGTGCGCGCAGCGGTAGACGTGCCGGTGGATCCGCTGGTCGAGCTCGATCAGCCGGCGCGCGCCGGCCGTGCGGTCGAGCTCCTCGATCAGCACCGCCGCTTCGGCTCGCTCGTCCGCGGTCGCCCGCTCGGCCGCGAGGCGTGCCGCGTGACTCTCGAGCACCTCGCGCACCTCGGACAGGCTCGCGAGGTCGCCCACGTCGACGTTCGAGACGAAGATGCCGCGGCGCGGGTAGACCTCCACGAGGCCCTCCTGCGCGAGCGCGCGCAGCGCCTCGCGCACGGGCGTCCGCCCGAGGGCCAACCGCTCCATCAGGTCGCGCTCGTTGAGGATCGAACCCGGCGCCAGCTCGAGGGAGACGATCAGGTCGCGGATACGGAGATAGGCCTCATCGCTGAGGGAGCGCGCCCCCTCGACGGGTGGGAGCACCGTGATGTCCACACTCGTATACTACTGATATATCGTGCGGCGCACGGCGTTCCGCCAGCCTTCGCGCAGGTGGTGAGCGTCCTGGCGCGGCTCGTACCGCGCCCCCGGCCGCCAGATCGAGGCGAGCTCGTCGGTCGATCGCCACACGTCGAGGGCGAGACCGGCCAACGCGACTGCGCCGAGCGCCGTGGTCTCCCGCTCGGCGGCGACCTCGACGGGAATCCCGAGCAGGTCGGCCTGGAGCTGCATCAGGAACGCGTTCGCGGTCGCGCCGCCGTCGGCGCGCAGCGACTGGAGCTCCTCCGGCATCGCCTCGACGACGTCCGCGGTCTGCAACGCGATCGCCTCGAGCGCGGCGCGGACGAGGTGCTCCCGTCGCGTGCCGCGCGTCAGCCCCGTGATCAGGCCGCGCGCCTGCGGCTCCCAGTGCGGCGAGCCCAGCCCTGTGAGCGCCGGCACGAAGTAGACCCCGCCGTTGTCGGGGACGGCGCGTGCAAGGCGCTCGCTCTCTTCGGCGTTCGAGAGCAGCCCGAGACCGTCGCGCAGCCATTGCACCGCGGCCCCCGTGACGAAGATCGAGCCTTCGAGCGCGTACGCGGGCGGCCCAACGCGCGCGGCGGCCGTGCGCACGAGCCCCTGCGGCGGCGGCGCGCAGTCCGCTCCGGTGTGCGCGAGCACGAAGTTTCCCGTCCCGTAGGTCGCCTTCGCCTGTCCCGGCTCGAAGCACGCCTGCCCGAACAACGCCGCCTGCTGGTCGCCCGCGATCCCGGCGATCGGCAGCGTCGCGCCGAGCAGCTCTCCCTCGCCGACGACCTCGCTCGATGCCCGGATCTCGGGCAGCACCTCGCGCGGAACGCCGAAGAGCTCGAGCAGCTCGTCCTCCCAATCGAGGGACGCGAGCGAGACGAGCAACGTTCGCGACGCGTTGGTCGGGTCGGTGACGTGGACGCGACCGCCCGTCAGGTTCCAGACGAGCCAGGTGTCGACGGTCCCGAACGCGAGCCCGTCTGCGCGCCCGGCGTGCGCGAGCAGCCACTCGAGCTTCGTCGCCGAGAAGTACGGATCGGGGACGAGCCCCGTGAGCTCGCGCAGGCGCTCTCCCGGAAGCTCGCGGCAGCGCTCCGCCGTCCGCCGGTCCTGCCACACGATCGCCCGGTGCACGGGCCTGCCGCTCGCGCGCTCCCAGAGCACCGTCGTCTCGCGCTGGTTCGTGATCCCGATCCCGCGCAAATCGCCGGGACGAACGCCCGCGTTTGCCACCGCGACCTCGGCCGCCGTGACGACGCCGGCCCAGATCTCCTCCGGATCGTGCTCGACCCAGCCGGGCCGCGGGAAATGCTGCTCGAGCTCGACGTAGCCGCGCCCACGCACGCGCAGCTCGTCGTCCACCACAAGGCAGGTCGTCCCGGTCGTGCCCTGGTCGATCGCGAGGATCACGCGCCGAGAAGGATGACGCCTCCGACGACCAGGACCGCGCCAGCGAGTCGCCAGGCGGTGACCCGCTCCTTCAGGAAGACGGCCGCGAGGACGGTCGCGATCACGACGCTCGATTCCCGGACCGCTGCGACGGAAGCGGCTGGAGCAAGCT
Organism: Gaiellaceae bacterium; assembly: GCA_036000665.1. Taxonomy (GTDB): domain Bacteria; phylum Actinomycetota; class Thermoleophilia; order Gaiellales; family Gaiellaceae; genus JACCTU01. Next base: position 15,831 of record DASYUZ010000008.1, on the reverse strand, counting down.
TCAGGGCGGCCAGCACCAGCCCGTAGGCGGCGAACGACGCGATTCCGGCGACCACGGCACGAGGCCCGAGCGCGGCGCGGAGCTTGTACCGCCGCGGCAGGACCGCTGCGTACACGAGGCCGGGGAAGAGCGTGATCACCCAGACGTACGTAACCGGTGACGCGTGCACGACGCCGTGCTTGTCGACGACGGTGTACGTGGCAATCAACGCCGCGATCGCGATGCCGAAGGCGAAGCCCTGTCCGCGCCCGAGGCCGCGCACGAGCAGCACGCCGGCCGCGACGAGCAGGACGCCGGCGACCTGCCAGGCCGACGTCGACGCGTCGGTGAGCGCGACCGAGCCGACGAGGACGAAGACCGGCGCGAGCCCGCGCGCGAGCGGATAGACGACGGACAGGTCCGCACGTCGGTACGCAGCCGCCAGAAGCGCGAAGTACGCCAGCTGGAGCGCCGAGCTCGCGACGAGGAACGGCACGGCCTCCGCGTCGACGTGCCACCACCAGAGAGCGAGGGGCGTGCCGACGAGGCCGGCGGAGACCAGCGCAACCGCCGTCGCCGACTCGGGGTCGCGCGCGCCCGCGAGCAGCAGGTTCCATACGGCGTGGATGACCGCCGCCCCCAGAGCGAACGCGAGCGCGGCGGTGGTCAGCGCACCGCTGCTTCGAGCGCCGGGCGGAAGTGCTCGAAGTCGGGCATCACCGCGCCCGCGACCTTCGCCGCGTCGTCGTAGCGGCGCAGCCGTACGGCGTCCTCCGCATGCGGCGACGCCTCGAACTCCTTGACCTCGCGCTGGTTATACGGGCCGCCCTGGAGATAGAGGCTGAGAATGGACGCTGATGACAGCTCGTCGACGTAGAAGGGGTCGACCGCGCAGAGGTACCGCTTGGCCGCGACGTGCAGCCGGATCGGCTCGACCACCTCGGGCCCGAAGTGCCGGGCGAGGAATGCGTGCGCCACGTCCTCGTGACGGCTGTCGATCCCTTGCTCGGCACTGTCTTCGGGGAGCTCGTGGATGAGGTGGCCGTAGTCGTGCAACAGCGCGGCGGCGACGAGCGTCACCCGCGCCCCGTCCCGCTCGGCCGCGTGCGCCGACTGCAGCGAATGCTCCGCGATCGACACCGGCTCGCCGAGGTAGGCGCCCGCGCCGCGTTCGCGGAAGGTCCGGAAGATCTCGTCGATCGCGCCGCGGCGCAACACGGCGAGCCGGCTCCGGAGGCCGTCGCGGTCGGCGTAGCAGCCCTGCAGATGCCGCCGGCCCGCATCGGTGTAGCCCGTGCGGCCGTGCAGGACGCGCAGGTTGTCGACGATGAAGAGATCGCCCGGCTCGAGCTTGAAGCGGATCTGGTACTCGGGCGCGACGAGCGCGCGCCCGAACGCGCGGTACGCGTCGTACCACTCTCGCGGCAAGGAAGGCGCCGGCTCCGCCGATCGCGTGTTGAAGTGGACGCCCTGCAGCTCGCCGCACACGTCAACCGAGAGCACGGGCCGCTCTGCCTCGAGCTCGGTCTCGTCGTCCCGGTACCGAAATCGAAGCGGGTAGTGCGCCAGCAGCGCAAACGACTCCGGATCGAGATCCCGGGCGACCCGAAACGCGTCGACGAGCGTGTTCTCGCCGCCGCCTGCGCTCGACGCGAGGCAGTGGAGCAGCTGCAGCGTCGGCGTCGGGTCGCGGTACGGGTTGTCGCTGTGCGGACCGAGGCTGAGCCCCGTGAAGGCGAGGTTCGCGGGGTTCACGACCGAGCGGACGTCGAAGAGGCGGCCGTAGTTCGTCTCCCGCACGAAGCCGAAGAGCTCTGCAACGCGCGTCACCGTCCCCGGCTCCGTCGGGCCGCCGGTCAGGATTGCGAAGCCGAGCTCGTCGACGGCCGCGAGCCACCGCCGCAGCGCCTCGCCGCCGGCGGCCACCTCGTCGAAGCGCTCGATGGGCAGGTCGATCCGCGCATCCCACAGCGTGCGGCGGCGCCGCGGCTCCGCGCCCCGCGCGCGCAGCCAGTCGGCGTCGAAGCGGGATTCGTGGCCGTCCGTGAAGACGGCGACGATCGAGCCGTCGTGCGCTCTCGCGCTCGCCAGCGCGAGGTCGTCCTCGATCGCGACGCTGTCGAGCAAGCGCTGGCCGCTCTCGTGCCGGCACTCCGAACACGGACAGTTGTCGCGCAGCCAGACGGCGTGAAAGCTGCCCCAGGGCACGCGGAGGATCGAGCCGTCGGCCGAGATGGACTCGAGAGGCATGATAAGGTCTAGACCATTATGCGGCTTGCGCTCGCGCCGGTCAAGCCGGGAGGCGGTCCCGCCCACGCGCAGATCGAGCGCGCGCTCGTCGCGGCGATCGGCGGCCTCGCGCCGGGCACGCGGCTGCCGCCCGAGCGCGAGCTCGCTCGGCGCCTGCGCGTCGCCCGCATGACCGTCCGCCACGCACTCGACTCGCTCGAGCGCCGCGGCCTCGTCGCGCGCCAGGTCGGCCGCGGCGGAGGCACGTTCGTCGCCGAGCCGAAGCTCGAGCTCGCGGGCCTCGCTGCGCTCTCGAACCAGCTGCGCGCCCTCGGCCTGACCGCCGGCGCGCGCATCCTGTCCGCGCGTGAGCTTGCAACGGGGCCCGCTCAGCTCGGCGGAGAACCCGCATACGAGATCGTGCGCGTCCGCTTCGCCGACGGGGAGCCTCTCGCGCTCGAGCGCATGTGGTTCCCGGTGGACGCGTTTCCGGGCCTCCTCGAGCACCCGCTCGAAGGCTCTCTGTACCAGCTGATGCGCGAGCGGTACGACGGGGGGCCGGTGAGCGTCACCGAGCGTGTCGAGCCGTCGCTCGCCGACACCGAGGACGCCACCGCACTGCAGGTCGCGCCGGGGGCGGCCGTGCTGCGCGTCGAACGCACCGCGGAGTCGGCCTCGGGGCGAACGATCGAGTTCAGCAAGGACGTCTTTCGCGGAGACCGGGTACGCGTCGTCTGGACCACGGAGTTGGCCTGACCGTCCGCGCAGTCCTCTTCGACTTCAACGGCACCCTCTCGGACGACGAGCACGTGCTCTGCGAGCTCTTCATCCGCCTCTTCGCCGAGCACGGGCGCCCGCTCTCGGCGCAGGAGTACTTCGATCAGCTCGCCGGCTTCTCCGACCCGGAGATCGTGCGCAGCTGGCTCGGGCGCGACCATCCGGACGTGGAGGCCGTGATCGAGAAGCGCGTGGCGCGGTACCGCGCCGCGGTCGCGGACGGCTCGACCGTGCACGAGCCGGTTCGCGACGCCGTGCGCTACACGGCCGAACGGGTGCCCGTCGGGATCGTCTCGGGCGCGGCGCGCGCGGAGATCGAGCCGGTGCTCGAGGCGGCGGGCCTCGCGGCGCTCTTCCGCCCGATCGTCTCTTCCGACGACGTTGCCAAGGGGAAGCCGCACCCCGAGGGCTACCTGCGCGCGCTCGAGCAGCTCGCAGTCCCCGCGGAGGACGTGCTCGTGCTCGAGGACACCGAGGCGGGCGTCGCGTCGGCGAAGGCGGCCGGGATGCGCTGCGTCGCAGTCGCGGGCACGCTGGCACCGGAGCGCCTCGCCGCGGCGGACGAGCTCGTGGAGCGCATCGACGTCGAGCTGATGCGCCGCCTGCTGCAGTGAGGCCGCTCGTGATCGCGCATCGCGGCGCATCCTGGGACCTGCCCGAGAACACGCTGCCCGCGTTCGAGCGCGCGATCGAGGTCGGCGCCGACTTCGTCGAGTTCGACGTCCACGCCTCGGCTGACGGCGAGCTCGTCGTCACGCACGACCCGCCCAGGCGGCGCGCCAGTCTCCCCAGGCTCGCGGAAGTGCTCGACCTCTGCCGCGGCCGGATCGGCGTGATGGCCGAGCTCAAGCGCCCGTACCGCTACCGTCGCTTCGACGTGGTGCGCCGCACGCTTGCACTGCTCGACGACGAGGCCGTCGTAGTCTGCTTCGAGGCCGGTGCGATCGCGACTGTGCGGGCGTTACGGCCCGAGCTGCGGACGGTGCAGCACGTGGCGCTCGTTCCGCTTCGCGTCGCCGCGGCGCGCGGTTGCTGGGCGGCCGGGTTCGAGGATGCACGCGCCACGCCGCGCGCGCTCGAACGCGCGCGCAAGCTCGGGCTCGAGACGACCGTCTACACCGTCAACGACGCGCCCAGGATGCGCGAGCTCGCAGAGCTGGGCGTCACCGGGATCTTCACCGACCGTCCTGACTTGGCTCTTCGGACCCTAGGGTGAGCAGCCGCGTCCCCGTCGACGGGACGCGGGCGACGACGCGAACGCCCACGGGCAGCGCTTCGGCTCGCGCAGTGGAGACGTCCGCGATCAGCTCGGTCGCAGGGCTAATCACTTTCAGCCGAGTCACCGGTCCCAGGAACGTGTGCGTGAGGACCTCGCCCGTGAGCGTGTTCTCTCCCCCGCTTCCGTTCGTCGAGAGCTCGAGCAGCTCGGGCCTGACCAGCACGAGCACGCGCTCGCCGTGGCGCCGTCCACGCGCAGCGTCGACGGTCAGGCGGACACCGCCGTGGTCGATCTCTCCGCGCTCGCCGTCGAGGACGGTCGCCTCGAGACGGTTCATCGTGCCGACGAACTCCGCCACGAACGGCGTCGAGGGCGCGCCGTAGATCTCGCTCGGCGTTCCGATCTGCTCGATCTGGCCCTGCGAGAGCACCGAAACGCGATCGGAGATCGAGAGTGCTTCCTCCTGGTCGTGCGTGACGTAGATCGTCGTGATCCCGAGTTGCGTCTGGATGCGCCGGATCTCCTCACGCAGCTGCACGCGCACCTTCGCGTCGAGCGCCGAGAGCGGCTCGTCGAGCAGAAGCACGCGCGGCTCGATCGCAAGGGCACGCGCGAGCGCAACACGCTGCTGCATCCCGCCCGAGAGCTGGTGCGGGTACCGCTTCGCCGCGCGTTCGAGCCCGACGAGCTCGAGCAGCTCGGCGATCTTGCGCGAGCGCTTCTCACCGCCTACGCCGCGGATCTTCAACCCGAAGCCGATGTTCCGCTCGGCGGTCATGTTCGGGAAGAGGCTGTACGCCTGGAAGACCATCCCCATGTCGCGCCGGTTCGGAGGCACACGCGTCATGTCCTTGCCGTCGACCACGATCCGGCCCGCGTCGGGCCGGTCGAACCCGGCGACGAGGCGGAGCGCGGTGGTCTTCCCGCACCCGGAGGGCCCGAGCAACGACAGGAACTCGCCTTCCTCGAGTGACAAGCTCACGCCGTCGAGCGCGACGACGTCGCCGAACTCCCTCCGCAGCTCCTGCAACTCGACGTACGCCATCAGCGTGCACCTCCTGCCGGGACCGAACGCCCGCGGCCGACGAGCAAGAGCGCGAGCATCGCCCCCCAGGTGATCGCGAAGCTCAGCAGCGTCAGCGCCGCTGGCTGATACGCCTTCGTCTCGTTGATGTACTGGATGTAGATCGGGAACGTGTCGAAGGCGCCTAGGCTCGCGATCGTGAACTCGCCCATCACGATCGCCAGCGTGAGGAACGCGCCGGCGAGGGCGGCGACCCGAATGTTCGGAAGGATCACGCGGAAGAGCGTGGTGCGCCACGTGGCGCCGAGGCTCTGCGACGCTTCGGTCAGAGTGTGGATGTCGATCGCGCGAAAGCCTGAGTCGAGCGAGAAGTAGACGTACGGGAACGCGAGGATCACGTAGGCGGCGACGAGGAACCCGTAGGGCCGCGCGTAGAACCAGTCGGGCGTTCCCTTGAGGAAACCGAGCAGCCCGACGACGAGGACGATCGGCGGCACGACGAACGGGATCAGAGCGAGGAAGCCGATCACCGGCCGAAGCCGCGGCAGCTTCAAGTGCACCCAGTAGACGGTCGGCACGAGGAGGACGAGGCTGAGCACGATCGTCTCGAGCGACAGGACGAACGACAGCCGCAAGCCCTGCCAGAACTCCGGATCGTCGATCACCTGCCCGTAGCTGCCGAGGCTGCAGCATTTTCCGGTTTGGTCACTCCGAAGACTGAAGATCAGCGTCGCGACGAGGGGAGTGACGAAGTAGACGACGCCGACGAGCAGCCAGAGGACCGCGCCGGGCGCGATTCGACGGCTCACCGGACCCACCTCGACGAGATCCGCTGCAGCGGTACATAGATCGCCATCATCAGCGCGAGCACGAGGAACATCCCAAAGGCGAGCGCCTGGGCGAGGTGCGGGTCCGAGAGGACGTCGCCGGTGTAGAGGTAGCCGATCCTGATCGGGACGAGCGGGATCTGCCCGCCGGTGAGTCCGTACGCGGTCGCATACGCAGAGAACGAGTTGCCGAAGAGCAGCACGACCGCCCCGAGCAGCGAAGGCGTCAAGATCGGCAGGCCGATGTGGCGCCAGAACTGCGCCGGCGTCGCACCGAGATTCGCCGCAGCCTCGCGCCACTCGCGCCGCAGGCCGTCAATCGCGGGCGCGATCACGAGGATCATCAGCGGGATCTGGAAGTAGAGGTAGACGATCTCGACTCCCGTCTTCGTGAAGAGGCTGAACCCGTGCTCGTACGGGTTGAGGCCGAGGTCCATGAGCAGGTTCGTCACGACCCCGATCGTGCCGAGCGTCGCGATGAAGGCGAACGCGAGCGGGATGCCCGCGAAGTTGGCCGCCACGCCGGAGAACGTCGTCAGCACCGTGCGCAGGATCCTGGGCGTCCCCTCGCGGATGGCCGCGTACGCGATCAGGAACCCGAGCGCGCCGCCGGCGAGCGCGGTGACGACGCTCACCTCGATGCTGTTCCTGAATTCGTGGCGGTAGGGTTCGTCCACGATCTTGCCGAGGTTCGACAGCGTGAAGCCGCCGTCGAGGTCTTTGAACGCGCCGAGGAGCACGTCGGCGGCCGGAGCGAAGAGGAAGAGGGACGCGTAGAGGAAAAACGGCACCACGCCGAGCCACGCGAGCGGCAGCCGGGCGCCGCGGCCGGCCCGAGCCGGCCGCGGCGCCTCTGCCGTATCGGCAGTCGTGGCCAGTGGGCTAGCCGCCGACCTTGGACGGCCACTGGGCGTTGATCGTCGCCCGGGCCTTCGTGTTCTGGCTCGGGTTGGCGAAGCGCACCTTCGAATACAGCGCCGGTGCGGGCAACGCGCTGATCAACGCCTTCGGGATCACCTTCCGCCGCGCCATGTCCGCGAAGCGGGCCGGGTGCGAGTACCCCTTGAGCCAGAGCAACTGGCCGGCGTCCGAGTACAGGAATTCCTGCCAGAGCCGGGCGGCCCAGGGGTGGGGAGCCCAGTTGCTGATCGCCTGGCAGTAGAACGCGCCGTAGGTCCCCAGGCTCGGGATCGAGACGGCGATCCGCGCGGCGGGGAACTCCTTCTTGTAGCCGAGATTCAGGTAGTCCCAGTCGATCACGATCGGCGTCTGGCCCGAGGCGATCGTCTGCGGCGTCGCATTCACCGGGATGAAGTTCCCGGCCTGCTTCAGCCGCGCGAAGAAGTCGATCCCGGGCGCGATGTTGCCGAGCGAGCCACCGTTTGCGAGAGCCGCCGAGAAGACGCCCGCTACGGCCGAACCGGAAGTGAGCGGGTTGCCGTTCAGCGCGACCTTGTTCTTGTACTCCGGCTTCAGCAGGTCGGCCCAGGTCTTCGGAACGTTGCTGACCACGTTCCGGTTCGTCCCGAACGAGATCACGCCCCAGTAGTCGCCGACCCAGAAGCCGCGCCCGTCCTTCATCGACCGGGGCACGCTTCCGAAGTAGCGATTGAAGTACTTGGCATACAGGCCCTCGTTCGCGCCCGCGATCGCGAACCCGGGGTTGACGTCGAGCACGTCAGGCGCGCGCCGGTCGCCTTTCAGCGACCGCACGGCCTGGTTCTCCTCCGAAGAGGACCCGTTCGGATTGTCGTTCGTGAGCCTCAGGCCGAACTTCTTCTTGAAGGTCGACATGATCTCGCCGTAGTTCGCCCAGTCGGGCGGCAGTGCGATCGTGTTGATCGCCTTTTCCTTCTTGGCCTCCTTGACGATCGTGGTGAACTTGACGCCGCCGCCGCGAAGCGGCGGCTTCGCCAGCGGCGCCGTGCTCCGTGCGAACGCGGTCCCCGACGACGAGAGAATTGTCAGCCCGGCCCCCGCTGCGAGCGAGCGCTTCAGCATCGCGCTGCGGCTCATCCGCTCTTCGGCCACCAGCCGCGCGATGACTGCGTCCATTCCCTCGACGTCGTCCTCCTGCAACGCGCGTTCCAGGATCTCGTCGACGTCCCATTCCTTCCCCATACGCTCCTCCTAGCCCTACGACCGTAAGAAGGCAAGCGTATGGCGGTCGCAGCGCGGTTTCAAGACGCCGTTATAGGGTTTTCCGGTGCTAGACCCCTTTCTCGCAGAGGGCGAGTGGCTGCGTTGCGCGCTGCACGCCCACACGACTCGCTCGGACGGCGAGCTTGCGCCCGAGGCGCTGGCCGCCCACTACGCGCGCGCGGGCTACGACGTGCTGGCGATCACCGACCACTGGAAGCGCACCGGCGCGAGCGCGGATGGGCTGCTGGTGCTCGCGAGCATCGAGCTGAATTGCGTGTTGCCTGCAGGGCGCGACGGACACGTCCTGGGGTTCGGCGTCGACGCCGAGCCCGCCGAGCTGGGCTCCGAGTACGCGGGCCTCGAGCGCACCGCCGAGTGGATCGAGGAGCACGGCGGGGTTGCGTACCTCGCGCATCCGTACTGGACGGGAGTCGTCCCGGGCGAACTCGAGCTCCCGGCCAACGTCCCCGGGATCGAGGTCTTCAACGCGGGCTGCGAGCTGGAGGTCGGCCGGGGACTCTCGAGCGTGCACTGGGACGAGTTGCTGGAGGCCGGCGCGCGCTGCTTCGCCATTGCGACCGACGACTCGCACCACCCCGGCTTCGACTCCGACCTCGCGTGGTCGTGGCTCCGCGTCGTCGAACGGACGCGCGAGGGCGTCCTCGACGCGCTCCGCGCTGGGCGCTACTACTCGACCGCGGGCCCGGTCATCCACGGCGTCGAGCTCGACGGCGACGCGCTCGATGTCCGCTGCAGCCCGTGCCGGTCGGTGCTGCTCGTCGCCCGCCGCGAGCGGGGCGCGGCCGTGCACGCGGGCCGGGTGCCCTACTGTCACCGGGGCCAAGTGCTGGAGCGCGCCGACGACGGCTCGATCACACGGGCGCGCCTCGAGCTCGCGTCGGACTCCGACCACGTGCGTGTGGAGCTCGTCGACAACGAAGGGCGGAAAGCGTGGACGAACCCGCTCTGGCGATGAACGGACGCGCGCGCACAGTCGAGCAGCTCGGCTCGCGCCGCTTCGATCTGCTCGTCATCGGCGGCGGCATCGTCGGCGCGGGAATCGCGGCGGCCGCGTCCCGGCACGGGCTCTCTGTCGCCCTCGTCGACCGCCGCGACTTCGGCGGCGCGACGTCGAGCGCGTCGTCGAAGCTCATTCACGGCGGGCTGCGCTACCTCCGGCTCGGCGACATCGGGCTCGTGCGCGAGGCGCACCAGGAACGGAGGATCCTGATGCAGATCGTCGCGCCGCACCTGGTCCAGCGGCAGCCGTTCCTCTTCCCGCTCTACCAGGCCGGCCCGTACCGACCGTTCGTCGTCCAGACCGGCATCGTCCTCTACCAGACGCTCGCCCGCGCGCGGCTGAACGGACTCGTCAACGTCGAGCGCGCGAAGCACCTCGTGCCCGACCTGCGGGTCGAGGGACTGCGCTCGTGCGGCCTCTACGCGGACGCGTGGACGCACGACAGCCGCCTCACGCTGGCGAACGTCCGCGCGGCTGCAGAGGCCGGCGCGGCGGTGCTGAACTACGCCGAGGTCGTCGAGCTGCGCCGGGAAAACGGCCGCGTCGCCGGCGCGGAGGTCGCTGTGGACGGGGAGCTCGTCTCCGTCCGCGCCGGAAGCGTCGTCAACGCCGCGGGACCCTGGATCGACGGCGTCCGCAGGCTCGAGGACGCGCGCGCCGGACGCTCGGTGCGGCTGAGCAAGGGCGTGCACGTGGTGCTCGAGCAGGAGCATCCGTGGACGGCCGCGTTGACGATCCCGCACGACAAGGTGCGCGTCAGCTTCGCCGTGCCGTGGGAGGGGATGCTCCTGCTCGGCACGACGGACACGCTGTTCGAGGGCGAGCCGGACGAGATCTCGGTCGACGACGCCGACGTGGAGCAGGTGCTGTCGGAGGCCTCGGTGGCCCTAGAAGACCTCGACCGCGAGCGGATCCGTGCGACGTTCGCAGGGCTTCGGGTCCTGCCGGGTGGGGACGGCGCGACGTCGCGCGCACACCGGGAGACCGTGTTTACCCGCGGCTCCGGCGGGATGTTGAGCGTCGCCGGCGGCAAGCTCACGACGTATCGGCGGATCGCGCTCGAGGCGCTGGACCACCTGGGCGTGCGCGGGATCGATCGCCGGCCCCAGCCGCTACCGGGCGCGCCTGGACTCGACCGAGTGACGTTCCCGGATTTCGTCGAGCCTGCGTTGCGATCGCACCTCTTGCATCTCTACGGTGCGCTTGCCAAGGAGGTGCTCGCACCGGCGGTGGAGGAGCCGAGGCTCCTCGAGCCGATCGCGTCCGGCGGCCCTGACATCCAGGCGCAGGCCCTCTACGCGCGTACGCACGAGTGGGCGCTCACAGAGGAGGACGTCCTGCGCCGGCGCACGACCGTCGCGCTGCGCGGGATCAGTCGACCCGCGACCAAAGAAACGGGCGACCGCGATAGTCACCCGTTAACCACCGGTCGCGCAGCCGCGTCAGATGCCAAGACCTCCTAACCCTGTTCCAGGCAGCACACGTCGAAGGTGAACGGCATACGGCTTTGACGTTCCCAGAACTCGTCGCGGACGGGATGTTGCGGGTCGCCGGTCGCGATCACCCGACCGACAACCACGCCCGCCACGACAGTCGCGCCTGCGAGTGAGAGCGCTGAGGCCGCGCTTTGGAAAGTCGCCCCGCTCGCGAACGTGTCATCGAGGAGAAGGACTCGCTGCCCGGCAGCTTCTTCGGTGGCGGTGAACCCATTGTCGGACCCGTAGACGCGATCAATCTGATCTACCTGGCGCGGCGCGAGCAGCGGCCTGTACAGGCGCCGGAGGTCGCGTCCCAGGGCGACCGCGCGCTCGAGTGGATGATCTGGGCGGTCGCGCTTCGACGGGACGATCGTCACGACCTCCCACTCGTCGCCAGCGGCATCGCGAATGCATTGTGCGTGGTCACGTAAAAACCGGTGCAGTGTCGCCGCAACGCGGAGTAGATGACGCTCGCGGACTCGCAGATTTCGCCCATCCTTGTAACCGCGAAGCGCCTCCCAGAGTTGCTCGCCCACGCGATACAGGGAAATGGGTACGACGAGCTCGAGCGGCCGCGTGACGCTTCCGGCGGATTGGCTGCAGCTCCAGCAACGTGCCCACCCTGGACTTGGGCAACCATGGCAGATGTCGCAGGCTCCGTCACTGACCGGAGGAACGGCTGTGTATGTGCGCAGGTACGGATCGGTGTAATCCTCGACCCGAGCCACGCGGGCGCCTTCGTTATGCGAGCGTGAGCTGGGAGACAGGGCGGAGCTCTGCTTCGAGCGCGCGTAGAACGTCGTCGACTGACTGTACGACGGTCGTGCTCGGGCGCTCTGCATACCGCTGCGCCCAGGTCTCCTGCATTACCAACGACTCCACGAGAAACAGGCGTTTGCCATGCTCGAGCGCGCGGCGGGCCTGGTTACGTGCACCGCTTGTGTCGGAGGCTTCGACGACCACGGTTCCGACGGCCATGCCGCTCATCGTCACGTTACGAAGAGGAAACGACCACCGCGTCGGAGGAGCATCAGGCCAAAACTGCGAGACGAGCGCGCCGCGCGAGGCGACGATCCTCTTCGCGAGATCGTCGTGCTGGCGCGGGTAGATCCTTCGAATTCCCGTGCCAAGCACCGCGACCGTTCGTCCGGCAGCCTCAAGTGTCGCCGCGTGTGCGGCGCCGTCGATCCCGAGCGCGAGTCCCGAAAGCACCGTCACCCCAGCAGACACCAGGTCGCGCGCCAGACGACCAGCTAGATCGAGACCGCGAGCAGATGCCTTGCGAGTGCCGACGACCGCTATAGATCGCTGGTCATCCGGCCGAAGCTCGCCGTGCACGAAGAGGAAGGGCGGACGGTTATAGATCAGCCGGAGATTCGTGGGGTACGCGTCGTCGAGCACCGTGACGAGACCGACTCCGTCCCGCTCCAGTGCAGCGATCATCTCTACGTATTGTTGGACGTCGGCATCGGGATCCTGTCGCGGTTTCGTCCCGACAACGGTCTCGATGAGTTCGGGCGGTTCAAGCCCTGACCACTCATAGCGGAGCGCTCGCTTCGCGTCGCCTGTCGCCTCTAGAAGCTGTGCCGCGACATGCCACTCCACACCCGCGCGATGCACAAAAGCCAGCACTGCGGCCCGATCCTCCCGCGTCAGCTCCATGGCTTCCTCATCGAACATCTGTTCGGATAGTTATACCGCCTTGGTCGGCGCTCTTATAGCGACCTCGGCGGCGATCGGCGGTCGAACACCGAGTGCCACATGCAGCTCAGTCCTCGCGCGGAGGGGTCATATGACCCTCGTCGTCCGACTCGGGATGCTCGCGCCGCTCCGCGGCCTCGTCCTTCTCGTCCGGAATCGGCCGGTCGCGCGGATCGCTGACGACGTCGGCGCCGGGGATGCCCGGGTCCTGCGGGATCGACGGGTCGGGGAACTCACGCTCGGTCACCGCTCGTACGTGACCTCCCCGCTCTCGACGAGCTTCCGCTCGCCGTCGATGTCCAGCTCCAGCCGCCCCTCGCGGTCGATGCCGACCGCGATTCCGCTCGTGCCGTCGAGCGAGACACGTCTGCCGCGCAGGAAGTCGCGCGCGCCGAGCGAGTCGTAGATAGCGTCCACGCCACCCTGGAGCCAGCGTTCGTAGAGCTGCTCCAGCCGTTCGAGAACGTCGGCGAGGATCGGCTCCCGCTCGCGCGTGACGCCGTCGATCGTCCGCAGCGACGCGGCACCTTCCGGCATTTGCTCGCGCGTCTGATTCACGTTGATGCCGATCCCGAGCACGACGATTCCCTCGCGCGCCTCGGCCAGCACGCCGGCCACCTTGAATCGGTTCACCATCACGTCGTTCGGCCACTTGATCTGCGCCGCGAGCCCGAGCGCCTGCTCGATCGCGTCGGCGGCCGCCATCCCGCCGACGAGCGAGAGCTCCGCGATGCGCCGATCCGCAGGCGGGCGCAACGCAACCGAGCAGAGGATTGCGGTGCCCGCCGGCGCGTCCCAGGTGCGCCCGAGGCGACCGCGTCCCGCCGTTTGCTCGTCCGCGACCGCGACTGCTCCCTCGGGCGGATCGTCTTTGAGCAGGAGCTGCGTCGACTCGGTGCTCTCCCGGTAGACGAACGGCCGCCCGAAGCGCCCGCGCGGCTCGAGCTCCATCAGATCCGCTCGACGCGCACGGCGCAGACCTTGTACTCCGGCGTCCCGATCAGCGGATCGCCGACGTCGTGCGTGAGCCAGTTCACCTTCGCCTGCGCGAAGTGGAGCGCCATCCAGACGAGTCCCGGGTAGACGCGCTCGCCGATCTCGGCGCGTGCCTCGAGCTCCCCACGCCGTGAGACGAGCCGCACCCAGTCGCCGGGCGAGACGCCCAGCGCTGCCGCGTCCTCGGGGTTGATCTCGACGAACGGCTCCTCCTGCTTGTCGAGCACGCCCGCCTCGCGCATGGTCATCGTCGCCGAGTTGTAGTGGTAGAGCGTGCGTCCGGTGGAGAGCACGAACGGGTACTCCGAGTCCGTCTGCTCGATCGGCGGCTTGTACTCGACGGGATAGAACTTGCCCTTCCCGTTCGGGCGCGCGGGGTGCGGCGCGTGCAGGTACGGCGAGCCGGGGTGGTCCCGGTCCGTGCACGGCCACTGCAGGCCCACGTCCTCAATCCGGTCGTAGCGGATCCCCGACCAGTTCGGCGCGAGGTCGGCGAACTCGTTCCAGGCGTCCTCGGCGGTCTCGTACGTCCAGTTCTGGCCGAGCGCGTTCGCGAGGTCGACGACGATTTGCAGGTCCTCGCGCGCCTGGCCCGGCAGCGGCACCGCCTTGCGGACACGGTTCACGCGCCGCTCCGTGTTCGTGAACGTGCCGTCCTTCTCGGCGAAACTCGACGCGGGAAGCACGACGTTCGCGTGCTGCCGCGCGGTGTCGTTCAGGAAGATGTCTTGCGACACCATGAACTCGAGGTGCGAGAGGCCCTCCTCGACGTGATGAGCGTTCGGCTCGGTCTGCGAGGGGTTCTCGCCGATCAGATACAGCGCCTTCACGCGACCGTCGTGCAGGCCGGACATCATCTGGTCGAGCCGGTAGCCGGGCGTCTCCGGCACGTGCACGCCCCACGCATCTGAGAACTTCTCGCGGATCGCGGGGTCGTCGAGCGGCTGGTAGCCGGGCAGGTACGCGGGGTTCGCGCCCGCGTCGTTCAGCCCCTGCACGTTGTTCTGTCCGCGCAGCGCGTTAAGGCCCGTCGACTCGTAACCGAGATGTCCGGTCATCAGCACGAGGTTCGAGAGCGACCAGATGTTGTCGATCGCGGACGCGTGCTCGGTGATCCCGAGCGTGTAGAAGATCGCCGCGTGCCGCTCGGACGCGTACTCGCGCGCGGTGGCCTCGATGTCGGCCGCCGGAACGCCGGTGACGCGCTCGGCCTCCTCAGGCGTGTAGCGCGAGACGACTTCGGCGACCGCATCGAAGTCCTCGGTGTGCTCGCGGATGTACTCCTCGTTCTGGAGCCCGTCGCGCAGGATCACGTGCATGATCGCGTTCAGCAGCCAGACGTCCGAGCCGGGCCGAAGTTGCAGGTGACGCTTCGCGAGCTTCGTGAGCCAGATCTTGCGCGGGTCGGCGACGACGAGTGTCGCGCCCTTCCGAACTGCCTTCTTCATCCGCAGCGCGAGCACCGGGTGCGCCTCCGTCGTGTTCGAGCCGATCACGAGCAGGAAGCGCGCGTTCTCGATCTCGGGAATCGAGTTGGTGGTTGCTCCTCTGCCTAACGACCTGACCAGGCCGTACAGGGTCGGAGCGTGTCAAGTTGCCTCGCAGGAGTGAACCGAGTTCGTGCCGAGCGCCGTTCGCGCGAGTTTCTGGATCAGGAAGTTCTCCTCCATCGTCAGCCGCGCCGAGGCGAGGACGCCGACTGACTGCGGGCCGTGCCGCTCCTTCACCCCCTTCAGGCCCTCTGCGGCGACGCGCAGCGCGTCGTCCCAGGTCGTCGCGTGGAGCTCTCCGTCTTCGCGGCGGACGAGCGGCTCGGTCAGCCGGTCGGGGTGGTGCACGAAGTTGAACGCGAAGCGCCCCTTCACGCACAGGTTGCCCTCGTTGGAGACGTAGCTCGGGTCGGAGGTGATCTTCACGATGCGCTGCGTCTCGGGGTCGACGTTGATGTCGATCTGGCAGCCGACGCCGCAGAACGTGCACGTCGACTTGACTTTACGAAGGGTGCGCTCGGGTCGCTGCGTCTTGTGCTCGAACTTCTCGTAGATCGCGCCGGTGGGGCACACGGAGAGACAGCCACCGCAAAGCTCGCACTCGGTGTCGAGCCACGAGTGACCGTGGGTCGGCACGATGCGCGCCTCCGGCCCGCGCCCCTCGAACGTCAGCGCGGAGCACTGCATCACCTCCTGCGTGTAGCGCACGCAGCGGTTGCAGAGGATGCAGGCGTCCGGCGTGTAGCCCATGAAGCGGTTGCGGTCCTCGTACGGCTCGCGCTTCGCGTCGGGAAGGACGAACGGCGCTTCGGCCCCCAGCTCGTTGGCGAGGTCGACGAGCTCGTTCGGGCGCCCGCCCGGGTCGGGGTCGAGGTGCTCCGAGAGCAGCATCTCGGTCAGCGTCTTCCGGAACTGGGGCATCGAGCCGTTCGTCGATACGGCGAGCCC
>DASYUZ010000007.1:0-15216 GCA_036000665.1 Gaiellaceae bacterium | reverse complement strand
CAAGGGCAAGTGCGCCAACTGCCACGGGGGCGCGGAGCTCACGAACGCCAGCGTGCAGAACGTCGCGAACCAGCGCCTCGAGCGCATGATCATGGGCAACGGCGGCTGCGCGATCTACGACAACGGCTTCTACAACATCGGCACGCGGCCGACCGCTGACGACATCGCGCGCGGCGGGACCGATCCCTTCGGCAACCCGCTCTCCGACACGCGGCGCGCGATGCAGGGTCGGTTCGAGGATCCGAACCTGAACCCGCCGCTCGGCCAGGTGCCCGAGTGCGACAACCGGGCGAACGTGGACGGGAGCTTCAAGACGGCGGCCCTGCGCAATGTGGAGCTGACGGGTCCGTTCTTCCACAACGGTGGCAAGGGGACGCTGCTGCAGGTCGTCCAGTTCTACAACCGCGGCGGCGACTTCGCGAACCAGAACATCGACAACCTCGACCCGAACATCGAGGCACTGGGCCTGACCGCGGACGAGAGGAGCGCACTGGTGGCGTTCCTGCAGGCGCTGACCGACGAGCGCACCCGGCAGGAGAGCGCGCCGTTCGACCATCCGCAGCTCTTCCGCCCCAACGGCTGCATCGGGGATGACAAAGAGGTGCAAGTGGACAATTCCGGGCCTCCGAGCCCCGTGCGCCAGTGCGTCGACGACATCGAGCAGGTGCCCGCAGTCGGCGCCGGCGGCCGGCCGGCGGCAGGGCTCGTGCCCCTGCAGCCCTTCCTCACCATCTCGAAGATGACCGGCGTCGGACAGCTCGGCACCGGCTCCCAGACCTCGAACTTCGGCTTCGTGTTCCGGCTGGACGCCGGTAGTCCGCCGACCGGGAAGCTGGTTTTCCAGGATCAGGGCCAGCGGCTCAACCTCAAGACCGCCACCATCACCAGGCACGAGTCGACAGAGACCTGCGTGCGCGTCTGGGGCCCGATCACGGTCAACGGCGCCACCGGATTCTCGTTCACGGCCAAGGGCTGCGACAACAGGCAGCCCGGCGTCAATCGCGACTGGTTCGAGATCACGGTGTGGAACGGCGATGGGACCGTGAGGTACTCGAACGCAGGGTTCCTGACCGGCGGGAACGTGCAGGCATTCATCAAATGAGGCGCATCAACAACACCCGCCGGCTCACCATCGCTGCGCTTGGGATGGCGATGATCCTGAGTCTGAGCGCTTCCTCCCAGGCTCAGACGACCGGCGCCGTGACCGGCAGCGCGTACGGCGCCTCCGTGAGCGCGCTCACCGGGTCGCTTCCCCAGACGCCTGCGGCGACGCTTCCCGCGACCGGCGACATCGCCGACGCCGACCTCGCGTCCGTCAACGTGGCCGGGCTGCTGACGACGAAGACGCTCTCTTCGGTCACAACGGGCGTCGTCGGAGAGAACGCGGCGAGCGCGCAGAGCTACTCCACCGTCCAAGACGTGAGCATCCTGAACGGGGTCATCACTGCAAAGCTCGTCGAGGCGATGGCGAGCAGCACGGGCAACGGCGCGCAGGCGGCCAGCAACGCCGCCGGTACGACTCTGGTCGACCTCGTGATCAACGGCGTCCCGACGGGCGTGGCCTCACCGGACCCCAATACGCAGATCGGCATCCCCGGCGTCGGCACCTTGATCCTCAACGAGCAGACGCCGAGCGGCGACGGGACGACCAGCAGCGGCCTCAACGTGACCGCGCTCCACTTGGTGCTGACGAAGACGGATCCGTTGCTCGGCACGACGACGAAGACCGGCGACATCGTCGTCGCCGCGGCCGGGAGCAGCGCCACCTTCGTGCGGTAGCGGGGGCCGAGCGGTGACACCTCCGCTCCCTTGCGTCGCGCGCGACGACGTCGAAGCCGCGATCGCTGCGCTGCGGCGGCGTGCGGACGCGATCCGAGTCGCCGAGCTGGCCCGAAACGAACGTCGCCTGGCCGCGCTCTCTGCGGACGAGCGGCGGGCGGTCGAGCTGCTCACCACCCGGATCGTCAGCGCGCTCCTGCAGGTCCCGGCGGTCCGGATCAAGGAGGCGGCTCGGGTGCCCGCCGGCACGCTGTACCTCGGCGTCCTCGAGCAGCTCTTCGGGCTCGACGAGGCCGCGCCGTGAAGCGTCGCGCGAATCCGATCCGGCTCGTGCTGGCGCTCTCCGTCGCGGGCGTGCTCGCCGTCTTCCTGCTCTACACGAGCCTCGCGGGCGGGAGCACGCCCTCGCTGCGGCCGAGCCAGCTCGCCGGCCACCAGGGCCTCGTGGACGTCGGCGGCGAGGTCGTCGGGCCCGTGCGCGGCGACGCGCACCGCGCTGGGCTGCACTTCCGCCTGCGCGACGTCGGTGGGACTGTGACCGTGCCGGTTGTCTACCGCGGTTCCGTGCCCGACCTCTTCCGGGTCGGGCGGCATGTCCTCGCGCGCGGGCGGCTGCGCAACGGCGTCTTCGTGGCGGTACCGGACTCGCTCGTCACGAAGTGCCCATCGAAGTACACGCAGCGCCGGACCTGATGGCGCTCCTCGGCCGCGGCGCGATCCTGGTCGCCTTCGAGCTGCTCGTCTACGCGGCGCTCGCCGGCGGCTACGCGGCCGCGCGCGGGCGGCGGCGCCTGCACGACTCGGCGCGAAACGCGCTCGTCGGTGCGTTCGGCGCCACGCTCGTCGCCGCCTGCGTGCTCGTCGGTGCCTTCGTTACGCGCGACTTTTCCTTCGTCTACGTCGCCGAGCACTCGAGTCGCGTCTTGCCGCTCGGGTACACGCTCGCCGCACTGTGGTCGGGGCAGGCCGGGTCGCTACTGCTCTGGCTGCTCGTCTTGACGGCGATCGGCTCGGCGGCCGTCCTTCTCAACCGCAGGCTCGTTCGCGACACCTTGCCCTGGACGGTGCCGCTGCTGGCGGCGATCGGTTCCTTCTTCGCCTTCATCCCGCTCGTCGTCTCGAGCCCGTTCGCGACGCAGCCGGCTCCACCGGACGGCGCCGGGATGAACGCCAGCCTGCAGAACCCGTACATGCTGATTCACCCGCCGGTTCTCTACCTCGGCTACGTCGGGCTAACGGTGCCGTTCGCGTTCGCGATGGCCGGGCTGCTCTCGGGCCGCGTCGACGAGCGCTGGATCGTCGCGACGCGCCGCTGGACGCTCGCCTCCTGGACGTTCCTCGGGCTGGCGATCCTGCTCGGCGCCAAGTGGGCGTACGAGTCGATCGGCTGGGGCGGCTACTACGCGTGGGACCCGGTCGAGAACGCGGCGCTGATGCCCTGGCTTGCCGCGACGGCCTTCTTGCACTCGGTGATGGTGCAGGAGAAGAAGGACATGCTCCGGGTTTGGAACGTCGTGCTGGTCGCGCTGACGTTCTGTCTCTCGCTGTTCGGCACGTTCCTGACGCGCAGCGGCGTGATCAACTCGATCCACTCCTTCGCGCAGTCCTCGATCGGCGCCTGGTTCCTCGGCTTCATCGTGGTCGTCGCGGCGTTCGCGACCGTGGTGATCCTGGTGCGTCTGCCGCTTCTGCGCACGCGCGTGCGGCTCGAGTCGCTCGCCTCCCGCGAGGCTGCCTTCCTCTACAACAACCTGCTGCTCGTCGCCTTCTGCCTGACCGTGCTGTGGGGCGTTGTGTTCCCCCTGTTGTCGGAAGCGGTGCGCGGCGAGCCGGCGACGGTCGGGCCGCCGTTCTACAACTTCTTCCTGCGGACCTTTGGCCTGCCACTGCTCCTGCTGATGGGGATCGGCCCCCTTGTCGCGTGGCGGCGCGCATCGCTCCGCTCGCTCGCGCGAAGCATCGCCTGGCCCGCTGGAGTTTCGTTCGCGACCGGCGCCGCTCTCCTCGCGCTCGGCGCGGGCTCGAGCCCGCTCGGCCTCGCGGCGTACACCTTCTCCGCGTTCTGTCTCGGCGCGATCGTGCTGGAGTTCGGGCGCGGGACGTATGCGCGAAAGGCGCTCGGGGCGCCCGGCTGGCCGGCGGCGTTCTCGTCGCTCGTCGCCCACAACCGGCGCCGCTACGGCGGCTACGTCTCGCACGCGGCCGTCGTGCTGCTCGCGATCGGCGTGGTCGGCTCGAGCCTGTACGGAACCTCAGGCTCCCGCCACCTCGCACCCGGCGAGACGATGCAGGTCGGCCGCTACGCGTTGCGCTATCTCGGCCCGACCCTCCGCCGCGGTGCGAACCACGACGAGCTGCGGGCGCAGCTTGCCGTCACGGGCGACGGTGAGCCGCTCGGCGTCGTCGCGGCGGGGAAGAACCGCTACCACGTCGAAGCGTTCTTCGCGAACGCGGTCGCGATCCGCACGGACTGGCTCCGCGGCGAAGACCTCTTCGTCATCGGCGACCAGTTCAACCGGGACGGCTCGGTCGAGCTGAAGGTGTTCGTCAACCCGCTCGTCGGCTTGATCTGGATCGCGGGCGCGGTGTTCCTGCTCGGCTCCGTCGTCGCCCTGTGGCCGGACGCGCGCGAGCAGCGGCGCCGTGCCCACCGGGCCCTCGAGCTGGAGGCGGCCCGGGCCTGATGGACGCAGCCGCCCTCGTCCTCGTCGCCCTGCTCGCCGCCGCGGCCGTTCTCCTCGTCGCTCGCCCGTTCCTGTGCGAGCCCGTCACCGGCGTGCAGCCGAGGGAAGACGAGCAGGCTCGGGAGCGCCTCCGGCTCGCCGAGCAGCGCGACCGCGCGCTCGCCGCGCTCAAGGAGCTCGAGTTCGACCACCGCACCGGGAAGATCTGCGACGGCGACTACCGCGAGCTCGTCGGACCGCTGCGCCGCGAGGCGGCCGAGACCCTCCGCCTGCTCGACGACCGCGCGCGGCTGGGCGCCACCCGCCGGCCGCGAACCCGGCCGGCGGGTGCCGCGCGCGCCCGCGCGCTCGCGCGGAGCGGGCTGCGGTGAGCCTCCGTCTACTTGTCATCGTCGCCACCGCGCTCGCGCTCGCCGCGCCGGCGTCGGCGGGCGAGCGCCGGCCAACCCTTCCCGAGCTGGAGCGCGAGGTCATGTGCCCGACCTGCGGTTCCCTGCTCGAGCTCTCCAACTCGCCGGTGTCGGAGCGGATGCGCGCCTTCATCCGCGCCAGGATCGCCGCCGGCGACACCAAGAGCCAGATCAAGGCGAAGCTGGTCGCCCAGTTCGGGCCGGCGGTGCTGGCCGCCCCCGAGCGCCGCGGCTTCGGCCTGCTCGCGTGGACGCTGCCCCTGCTCGGCCTGCTCGGGGCCGCCGCCGTCGTCAGCGTGCTCGCCTTGTGCTGGAGCACGGCGGAGCGACGCGCAAGGGCCTCGCCGGCAGAGCCCGACCGGCTCGACCCCGCGCTGGAACGCCGGCTAGACAAGGAACTCGCGCGCTTCGACGCGCGGTAGACGCGACCCGTTACCGCGAAGTAGCCTCGACCGGCTCAGGCGTTTCGGGTACGGGAGCACCCGTCGCGTCGATCAGGTTCCGGATCTCGCGGACCGCAACCGAGAGCGTCGCGAGATCGAACGCGCCGCCGGCCTTGACGTCGGCGAGCACCTGCTGGCACCGCTCGACAGCCGGTGCGTTGTGCGTGAGCCAGGTGCTCACGCGCTCGGCGACCGCGCCGTCGGCCGACTCCCGCAGCACGTCGGCGGCGAGCGCGCGCTGCTCGTCGTGGAGGTCCTCCCACAGCGCACGCCGGGCGAGCGCGTCCCAGCGCTCCTCACGCGGGAGGGCGGAGATGCGCTCGCGCAGAGCGGGGAGCTCCAGCTGGTCGCCGACGGCGAAGTAGACACCGGCGACCTCGTCGAACCCCAGGCCGGTCGCGGCTGCAACCTCGACGAGGTCGAGCGCGGGAAGCAGGGTCTCCAGGTGCGCGACGCGGTTGGCCAGCGGCTCGGGCACGCCTGCGCCGACGAGCTCGTCCGTCGTCTGCCTCGCGGCGTCCCGGTCGGCTTCGGGGAGCAGGACGGGAGCGGCTTCGGCGAGCGCCGCCGCCCCCGGGGCGAAGTGCGAGCTCGTCGCCGCGACGTCGAGCGGCCGCGGACGGTGGCGCAGGAGCCAGCGCGTCGCCCGCTCCAGCAAGACGCGCGTCTTGAGCAGCATGGCCAACTGGGTCTGCGCAGCGACGCGCCCGTCGAGTGCCTCGATCTCCACCCACAGGCTGCCGAGGTCGAAGACCTCCCGCGCCACCGTGAACGCGCGCGCGATGTCGGGCGGGGTCGCTCCCGTCTCCTCGCCGAGGCGGAGGACGAAGCTCGTCCCGGCGCGGTTCACGAGCCCGTTGGTCACCTGCGCGGCCACGATCTCGCGGCGCAGCGGATGGCGGGCCAGGCGCTTGCGGAAGCGCGTGCGCAACGCGGTCGGGAAGTAGCGCTCCAGCTCGCTCGCGAGATAGGGGTCGTCGGGCAGGTCGGAGCCGAGCAGTTCCTCGTAGAGGGCGATCTTCGTGTAGGAGAGCAGGATCGCGAACTCCGGCGCCGTGAGACCCCCTTCGGCCGCCTTGCGGTCGGTCAGCGTCTCGTCGTCGGGGAGGAACTCGAGGTCGCGGTCCAGCCTCCCCGCTTGCTCGAGGCTGCGGAGGTACCGGGCATGGACGTCGATCATCGAGGCAGCCTGGGCGACGGACGTGCCGATCGCCTGCGTCTGCTCGTAGTTGTCGCGCAGCACGAGCTCCGCGACCTCGTCCGTCATCTCGGCGAGTAGCGCGTTGCGCTGCTTCTCGGTCAGATCGCCCTCGGCGACGATCGCGTCGAGCAGGATCTTGATGTTGACCTCGTGGTCGGAGCAGTCGACGCCCGCCGAGTTGTCGATCGCGTCCATGAAGACGCGGCCGCCGCGGAGCGCGAACGCGATGCGCGCGCGCTGCGTCAGCCCGAGGTTTCCGCCCTCGCCGACGACGCGACAGCGCAGCTCCTCCGCATCGACGCGGATCGCATCGCTGGCGCGGTCGCCCACCTCCGCGTGCGTCTCCGACTTGGCCTTCACGAAGGTGCCGATGCCGCCGTTCCAGAGCAGGTCGACGGGCGCCCTGAGGATGGCGCAGATCAGCTCGTTCGGCGTCAGCGTCTTCGCTTCAGTCCCCAGCGCGGCGCGCACCTCCGGCGAGAGCGAAATCGACTTCTCGGCGCGCGAGAAGACGCCGCCCCCGGGCGAGATCAGCGCTCCGTCGTAGTCGGCCCAGGACGAGCCCGGAAGTGCGAAGAGCCGCGCGCGCTCTGCGAAGCTCCGCTCGGGATCGGGGTTGGGATCGACGAAGACGTGGCGGTGGTCGAACGCGCCGAGGAGCTTGATCCGCCGCGAGAGGAGCATGCCGTTGCCGAACACGTCGCCGGACATGTCGCCGATTCCGACGACCGTGAAGTCGGTGGCGTCGATCTCGGTGCCGAGCTCGCGGAAGTGCCGCTTGACGGACTCCCAGGCGCCGCGCGCGGTGATCCCCATCGCCTTGTGGTCGTAGCCGGCCGAGCCGCCGGACGCGAACGCGTCCCCGAGCCAGAAGCCGTACTCGGCCGACAGCGCGTTCGCGATGTCGGAGAACGTGGCGGTGCCCTTGTCCGCTGCGACGACGAGGTAGGGATCGTCGCCGTCGTAGCGGACGACGTCGGCGGGACTGATGGTCTCGCCGCCGACGAGCGTGTCGGTGATGTCGAGCAGCCCGCGGATGAGGGTCTGATAGCACGCGACAACCTCCTCGCGAAGCGCATCCCGGTCGAGCGGCGGCCGCTTCAGCACGAAGCCGCCCTTTGCGCCCGTCGGGACGATGACCGCGTTCTTGACCGTCTGCGCCTTCATCAGCCCGAGGACCTCGGTGCGGAAGTCTTCGCGCCGGTCCGACCAGCGAATTCCGCCGCGCGCGACCGGCCCCGCGCGCAGGTGGACGCCCTCCATCCGCGGCGAGTAGACGAAGATCTCGAACATCGGCCGCGGAGCGGGGAGATCGGGGACGGCCGCGGGATCGAGCTTGAACGACAGGTACGGCTTCGGGTTCCCGTCGCGGTCGCTCTGGAAGTAGTTCGTGCGCAGCATCGCCTGGATCACGCTCAGGAAGCTGCGCAGGATCCGGTCCTCGTCGAGGCTCGCCACGGCGTCCAGCGCGGCCTCGATCCGCTCGACGAGCCCGTGGGCCGTCAGATCGGTCTCCGAGGTGCGCGGCGGCTCGAAGCGCTGCCGGAACAGCTCGACGAGCAGCCGTGCGATGCCCGGATTCTTGGCGAGCGTCTCCTCCATGTACGCCTGGCTGAACGCGCTCCCCGCTTGGCGCAGGTACTTCGAGATCGCGCGTAGCAGCGTGATCTCGCGCCACGTCAGCTCCGCGCCGAGGACGAGACGGTTGAAGCCGTCGTTCTCGACGGCGCCGCGCCACACCTCGGCGAAGGCGTCCTGGAAGAGCGCGCGCACGCGGTCGGCCTGGAATTCGACGTCCTCGCCGTAGTCCAGGCCGAAGTCGTAGATCCAGAAGGGCCGCCTCTCGAGCGGTCTGACCTCGAACGGCCGCTCGTCGCTCACCTTGACGCCCATGTTCTCGAGCAGCGGCAGCACGTCGGAGAGCAGGATCGGCTCGCCTGAGCGCAGCAGCTTGAAGGCAAGATGACCCGCCGGCGACTCGAGCGGGAGGTAGAGGCTCAGGTCGAGGTCGCCTTGCGGATCGAGACGCTCGAGCCGCTGGACGTCGGCCACCGCCGCGGGAGCGGTGAAGTCCTCGCGGTAGGCGGCAGGAAAGGCGTCCCCGTAACGCCGGAACAGCGTCGCGGCGCGCTCCTCGCCGAGCTGATCGACGAGCGCGTCGCGGAAGTCGTCGGTCCACGTGCGCGTCGCCTCGACGAGCTTCGCCTCGACTGCGCCGACGTCGTACTCGCGCGCGGCGCCCGGCGGCGTGTAGACGACCACGTGAAGCCGCGCCAGCACCGACTCGGACACGCGCGCCGTGAAGTCGACGCCGACTCCGCCGAACGCGTCCTGGAGGATTCGCTCGATCCGCCGCCGGACCGCGGTGTTGTAACGGTCGAGTGGGAGGTAGACGAGACAGGAGAGGAAGCGGCCGAACGTGTCGCGCCGGACGAAGAGCCGCAGCCGCCGCCGCTCGCCGAGGTGGAGGATGCCGAGCGTGATCCCGTTGAGCTCGTCGTCGGAGATCTGAAAGAGCTCGTCGCGCGGGTACGTCTCGAGGATCTCGACCAGCGCCTTGTGGTCGTGGCTGCCGGGTGAGAAGCCGCTGCGCTCGACGACACGCTCGACCTTGCGGCGCAGGACCGGGATGTCCCACGGGCTCGCGCTGTACGCGGTGTGCGTGTAGAGGCCGAGGAAACGCCGCTCGCCGGCGACCGCTCCTGCGTCGTCGAAACGCTTCACACCGACGTAGTCGAGGTAGGCGGGCCGGTGCACCGTCGCGCGCGAGTTCGCCTTCGTCAGGTTGAGCACGTTGGGCTCGCGGGCCAGCCTCCGCACCTCGGGCGGCAGTTGCGCGAAGCTGTGCGAGACGGGCTTCTGCTCCTTCTCGCGGAGGATCCCGAGGCCGGAGCCGAGCACCGACGACAGCACGTCCTCGCCGTCCTGGGCGCTCAGCTCGTACTCGCGGTACCCGAGGAACGTGAAGTGGTCGTCGCGCATCCAATCCAGCAGCGCCTTTGCCTCGGCGAGCTCGTCGGGATCGACCGGAGCCGGGCGTTCGCCGAGCTCCGCGACGATCTCGCCCATTCGTTCGCGCATCGCCGGCCAGTCCTCGACGGCGACGCGAACGTCGGCGAGGACGCGGTGAAGCGCAGCGTCGAGCTCGTCGAGCTGCGCCTTGTCGGCCTGCCGGTCGATCTCGACGTGGAGCAGCGACTCGGCGAGTCCCTCGGCCTCCCAGGGCAAGAGCTCGACCAGGCGTCCCTCCTCGTCGCGCCGGACCCTGACGATCGGATGGATGAAGAGGTGCATCGCCGTCCCGTGGCGCGTGAGCGCGATCGTCACGGAGTCGACGAGGAAGGGCATGTCGTCCGTGACGATCTCGACGACGCTGTGCGTGGACTGCCAGCCGTGCTCCTCGAGGTCCGGCGTGTAGACGTGGACCTTCGACTCGCCCGGCCGCCGCCGCTGCAGGAGGTGCCAGTGCGAGAGCGCGGCGCCGTAGAGGTCGAGCGCCCCCAGGTCCTCCGGCGGCGCCTCCGCGTAGTACGCGCGGACGAAGCGCTCGACGTCGTTCGCCTGCGGCTCCGAAAGCCGCTCGCGGACGTGGGCGACCGCCCTCTCGACGAGTGCCGCCTTCGCTTCCTCCGGCTTGACCGCCATCCGGCCCCTTCGCCGTTTCCCTGCGGAGCAGTATGAACGGTCTTCAGGGCTTGGAGCGAGGGGGCCGGTCCGACCCCGCCGGGATCTGAGCTCGGCGTGCCGCGGAGCCTAGGTGTCTTCTTGCAGCCGCTGGCCGAGCAGCCGCTTGCACTCGTCCGCCCCGGCTCGGCTGTGCTTCTGCATGCGCCGGAACAACGAGCCTAGCTCCTCATCGCCGTCGCGCTCCGCGTCCTGCGCGTACTGCTCGAGCCGCCACACGTGCTCGAGGCAGAGGTGCGTGACGGTGATCAGGTCGTAGTTCTTGTCCTTCGTGCCGCTTTCTGGCTTTGCAGCAGCGACCATGGATGACCTCCCGCTCGTTTTTGTCTTCCTCTCACTTCCCCGCCGGCCCAGCCTCACACACCTCACGCCGGTCGACGCCCGGCCTCGGCTCGAGACATGATCTCCCCCACGACCGCCGTCTTGGCATCGGCGTACTGCTGCACGTACTTCCAGTCGCGGGCGGCGAGGTTCCGCTTTGCCGTGACATAGAGCTCGCGGTCGGCAGCGTTGCCGCGCAGCCAGTCGCGGAACAGGAGCATCCGGTCGACCTCGGCGCAGCCCGCCGTGAAGACGTGCAGATTGACGTCGGTGTCCGGACCCTTGAAGACGCGGTGCTCGAACCACTCCGGCTCACGGATCCGCAGGACGTACCCCGCCGCTTCCAGGTCCGCGACATACGTCCCCTCGTCGGCCGAGTCCGGTACCTCGAGCACGATGTCGATGACGGGCTTGGCAGGAAGGCCGGGCACCGACGTCGAGCCGGCGTGCCCGATCCGGATCACCCGGGCGCCGAGGGTCGACCGAATCCGGGCTTCCTCGCGCTCGTACAAGCGTGGCCACTCCGGGTCGTAGTCGCGAATCTCGATCGGCTTCGCGAGCGTCCGGGCTCCGCCAACAGTGATGTTGGCGAGCTCCTTGTCGTATGCCTCGACGTCGGTCGGGTCGGGCCGGGACATCTTCCTAGCTGATTCCTTCCGAGGCTAGAACCCAAGCCCGGGCAGTCCTAGACTTCGGTTGCACGAGGAAAGGACGTGATGGCAAAGCTGCGCTGCTACCTACGTCGGCACCGGTGGGTGCAGAAGGTGCAGGCGGGGCAGGCCTACTACCAGTGTCGCGACTGCGGCAAGGATCGTCTGCCCATCAAGACGGGGCTGCCGATCATCTGGCCGCGCCAAGAGCCGTAGAAGCCGGCAGCTCTTCGCTCATGCGCTGAGCTCGTTGTGCGAGCCGGAGCGGATGCCGCGGATCACCTCGCGCCAGGTCTTCTGCGTCCACGCAATCGGCACGCGCCAGACATCGATGCCGGCAAAGATCGAGAGGGCGAAAACGCGCACGAGCGGCGTTCCCGGTCGCGGCGGCGGATCGTTCCCGCGCGCCCGCTTGTGGCCGGCCAGCGCGAAGCCGGTCAGGTCGACCTCGACGCCTTCGGGAACGTAGACGTCGATCGTGCCGAACATGCCGAGTGCAACGATCGTGATCACGTCTCCCTCAAGCGTCGCCTGACGCAGGTCGAGATCGATGTTGCCGAACGCCGTCAGACAGCCGACGCGCCGCCGCACCCGGATGCGTCCCTCGCGCTCGGTCGAGCCGAGGATCGAGAAGAGGAAGCGGGTCGGCCGCCGGCGCGAGACGACCGGCGTGTGAGCAGCCGGGAGGTCGCGTGCGAGCTCCTCGAGCTCGTCGGTCGTACGCGCGAGATACGCGGTCGACATGCGGTCGGTGAACTCCTCGAGCGTCAGCCGCCCCTCCACCGCGTGCTCGCGCAGCAACGCGACGGTGCGCTCGCGGTCGGTGTCTGAGGCCCGGAGGGCGGGCGTCTCGCTCATGTCAGCTCAAGCTTGTACATGGACCCGAGCTCCTGTGTCCTCGAAGAGCTTGTCGAGACTCGCGCTTGTTCAGGTAACGCACACGAAGGCGTCGATACGTCGTACGCGGGCGATCGCATGCCTCCGTGAAGCCGCAGAGATTTTGGGTGAGTCGCCGAGCGTACAGGGTTATGAGCGCGCCCGCGCCTTCCTGTTACCGGCCAGGACCCCCATCGAACCTCATCGGGTCTCATTGACTTACATCAGAATCGCGGCGAGTGCGCCAGAAACGAGCGCGAGAAAAATCGCATCCACAGCCCGCCACCGAAGCGCGCGGAGCACGAGAACCTCCGTCGTCCGCTGAAGGCCCGTTTGACGAACATCCAAGATCCCGACGAGGCGGCCGAGACCATGCGCAGCGCCACACATCGCTCCGACAGCAGCGCCTAACGCTACCGAGGGCGTTGTTGCGAGCAGCAGAGGCACCAGCCACATGCCGGCATACGCGTTGCGCGTTGCGATCCCCGGCCCGAGAAACATGCCCCAGACCCAGACGCGTCGGTACGCGCTCCCGACCGTGACCCAAGGAGAAGGAACCTGCCATGTGCTCGTGGGCGCGCGCGGCCGAAGCGATAGCGCCTCAGCCAACGCGTAAACGATTGCGTAAACAAACGCCATCCAGACGAACGCCGACGAGATGCCAAGCGCTGCGAGGACACCACCGATCAACGCCCACACGATGGCACTCGGCAAAGCGAATGCTGCGACCGTCGTAACGAAGAAGAAGAGTTTGCGCGCCCACCCGGAGCGCGATACGGCGAGCGTGGTCGCCGCGTTAACCCCTCAGGGTGACGCGAGCTTCGCAAGGCCGACGGTCGCAGCTAGGCCGATTGCCGCAACGCTTGCGACGAGCGATCTCGACGCCATCGGCGTCAACGCTGTCACAGCAGCGAATCCTGCAAGCCACGCCACCAGGCTGAGACGAAGCGTTGTCTTCTTCGCCACGAATCAAACCGGCGCTGCAATCAGGCCGTCCCGTGCCATCTGGGCCTGCACGTCCGCCGCCCTGCAGCAGCCCTGACAGATGCAGACGCTCTTGCACGTGCAGAACGTGGAGTACGGGTCCCTGCAAAGACCGCCGCACCAGCAGTCGACACAGAGGATATAGCCCATTCCACACGTTCCACAGCCGGTGCAGCACACCCATTGGCCGCTGGGGTGTAGGCAGATTGCGGCGCAATCTGCCGACGTGCAAACGGAGCACCCGGTGGGACATTTGCTCTGTGCATCACCGGGACACGGATTGCCAATTAGGTCGCACGGTCGCCCGATGCAGCTACATGAACACGTTGCAGCGAATGCGCTTCGCACGTTATACACGCCGCCCACTGTCGCGGCCGCGAACATCGCCGTTGCGCCTTTGACGCCACGGACAAGGATCGAGCGTCGCGTCAAACCTCGCGCAACGTTCTCTGTGGCGAGGCTGATCGCTCGATCGGCGTCGCGCGCAAATTGCTGTAGCGTCATCGGCTTCCTCCCCTTTCTGATCGTGTGGTGGCAGATCCCGCGGTTGATGTGAGTGTCTCGACGAGAACGGCGATGTCGCGCTGCCGCGTCACCGTGCCGCGGGCGACGACCATCCCACGTTCGTCGATCGCATACGCAAACGGCGTTGCGTGCACCCGATACAACCGCGACGGGACCTGGGGTTCAACGCGTGCAATCTCGAGGCCGCTGTTGGTGAGTTCGTGCGTCGTTGCTAAGGCCGAATCGGGTGCGGTGACAACAGCGACGAGCCGCAGATCAGACGCATCGTCGCGATGAGCCCACTTGCTAAGCTGCTCGACCGCGAAGCTGCAGCTTCCGCAACCGGGGTCGACGAAGAGGAGAACACTCTTTGAACCCGCGGGAACGAACTTGCTTTTCTCGCCGTGGTCGAGGGCACGCTCATAGTCGAATGTCGGTGCCGGCACATTGAGATCGAGGCCTCCGCCCGTCGACATTGCGTCAAGGAGACCGAGCAAGTATCCGAGCTGTCGGTACATGACGATGATGAACAGCGCCAGGGCGCTGAGGACAACCCACTGCAAAACGACCAGGCTCGTCGGGAGCTCAATCACTTCGAACCCACGAAGCCACGACGCCGAGTGCGCTTGAAGCGCTTAGGCTGACCGCCGCGAGAAGCGCCAGCATCCATGCAGCGAATGCGCCGGCCAGCGGCGACCCACCTTCCAGATCGGCGCCACCGACGTTCGCCGCGACCGCGAGCGACGACGCTACAGCAGCAAGCACGAGCGCTCGGAGGCGGGCGCGGGGCGTAAAATGCGTCTGCGCGAGTCGGCCAAAGCACGAACAACTCAGGCCGGGGCGACGCCAGACGGCGTAGACCGTAATCGCGGCGAAGGCGTCGTAAAGGAGAGCCATGGCTATCGGGCCGAACGAAACTGCGACTGGCAGCGCAACCGCTAATGCGACCGCGAACTCGAACACATCGAGAGGCCAGCGATGCCGGTCGAAAACGAACTCTTGACACCTAAACCCTCGACTGCTGAGACGAACGAGCGAAAGTCGGCCAACTTCGCGCCAGCGGCGACGACGAGGAGCACCGCGAGTGCAATCTCGAAGACCTCAAAGATTGCGGTGCCGACATCCGTCATGTGGCGAGTTGTGAATCAGGCGTAAGCACCCCTGACTCACCTGCAAGGTCGCATATGCTGCGCACAGCTTCCTTCGAGTTCGCGAGGCCGCTGCCACAGACGACGCCTTGCGGACTAATTACGAATGCGAACGGGATGACGCGCACGTTGTACGCGCGATACAACTCCGGCTCCACTCGTACGACCGGAGCGTGCAGGCCAAGCGCGCGCATTACTTCAACAACAACGGAATACATGCTCTTCGTTAGGACGATTACCTCGGCTTGTTGATCCTCATGGATCGCGGCGAGTTCGGCCGCAGCCTCGCGAAACTCGCGCAATGAATGGTCAGCGAAGATGAGCAATTGAACGCGACCCGATGGCGATACGTGCACATTCCCGTCGCCGTCAGCCAATCCCCACGAAGGCGCTGGAGTGCCAGGCGCAAGCCCATCGCGGAAGATTCCGATCCGACTCTCGAGTCGCATCAGCCCAACACGGAGGATCGCGAGTGCGCTCATGGCGAGAAGCGCAAACGCCAGGACCACAAAGACGATCGCCTGAGTCTCAG
>DASYUZ010000006.1:0-5050 GCA_036000665.1 Gaiellaceae bacterium | reverse complement strand
ACTCGCGAGTCGCTGCTCATGCGCGCGCCGACAGAAGAGCCGATTCCCGCGCTGGCGTAGGAGCGGTACATCCAGGGCATCCTCACGAGCAGACTCAACGGCTAATGCCCGAGTTGAGCGACGACGTGCGTGCGCTGTTGGCCGGGCGGCGGTATGCCACGCTCGCGACGTACGATCGCGAGGACACGATCCACCTCACACCGGTCTGGTTCCTCTTCGATGGCCGCCGCTTCTACTTCGGCTCGTCCTCTGCGAGCAGGAAGATCGAGAATCTTCGACGGAAGGCCTTGGCATCGGTTGTCGTCGACGCGCGGCGGCCGGGGAGCGAATGCTGGGTCTCGGCCTCGGGGACGACGGACATCCTCAGCGGCGAGGAGGCGCTGGCGATCAACGCGAGCATCAGGCGGCGATACCTGACACAAGATGCGATCGACGATGCGCGCATCGGGCCGGTGTTCGCCGCCGGGGACGACGTGACGATCACGCTTACGCCAACCGGATGGCGCTCGTGGACAGTAAGAAACCTCGATGAGCGGGCTTTCGGCGGCATCCTTGGGCGGGCGCCCGAGCGTTGGTTCCTGCCCGTTGATGTCTAGTGCTGCTCGAGTGGCGTCACTTCGCGGACTCTGCAGGCCAACGATGCTCACGCGCACCGTGGTGGACGAGCCGATTCCCGCGCTAGCGTAGGAGTCGTGCAGGCCCAGGAGTGGGATTGGTCGCGAATGGTGGTCGACCACCTCGACCTCCACACGAGCGACTTCTCGGAGAGCGTTCGGTTCTACGAGACAATCCTCGCGCCGCTCGCCATCCCGAAGTTGTACGAGCGGGACGGCTCGGCCTGCTTCACGCACGTCAACGTCGTCGCTCAAACGCCTCCGACGAAGGAGCTGCATCTCTGCTTCTACGCGCGCTCGAGGGAGGAGGTCGATGCGTTCCACCGTCTTGGTGTGGAAGCGGGCTTTCGCTCGAACGGCGCGCCGGGCTACCGCGATTACGCTCCGGGCTACTATGCTGCCTACCTTCTCGACCCCGACGGAAATAACGTCGAGGCGCTCTACCGCGACGTAGGCAATCCGGGCCACACCGGGTAGCAGACCGCGCTCGGCGTATTCCATGTGCGAACCGCGCGCGAGCGGCGGCGAAGCTCGACCGTGAACGTCGCCCGCAGCGCGCGCGTCCGTCCGTTCAGGCCGGATCGACCAGCTGAGCCGCGCGGCCGCCCCCCGGTGACGAAGCTCGCCTCTGCTTCAAGCGCGAGAAAGCGAATTGCCCTGGCGATGTCCTCGGGTCGCCCCATCCGTCCCACGGGGTGTCGAGAGACCATGCGCGCACGCTCGACCTCGGGGTCGGGGAGGGACCTGAACCACGCGCCGGTGATCGGTGTCTCGACGAAGCCCGGGGACACCGCGTTCACTCGGATTCCCGCCGGCGCGAGCTCGAGCGCGAGTACGCGCGTGAGGGCCACGACGCCGGCCTTGGCGACGTTGTAGGGAAAGCCGTTGGGAACGGTGGCGAAGGCGTGCACCGAGGCGACGTTGACGATCGCCGAGCCGCGTGGCATGTGGGGCGCGGCTCTCTTCGTGCACAGCCACGGCGCGCGCAGGTTCAGGTTGAGGCAATCGTCCCAGCCGGCGAGGTCGGCATCGAGCGCGCCGAGGAAGAAGTTCGCCCCTGCGTTGTTGACGAGCACGTCGATGTGGCCGAGCTCGGCGACTGCGAAGTTGATGAGTCCCTCGCACGTCTCCGCGAAGCGCAGGTCGCCCGGGAAGAACCTCGGATCGCCGCCCGCCTCGCGTACCCCCGCAAGCACTTCGTCGCTTCCCTCCTCGTTGAGGCCGTGGACGACGACCGTCGCTCCCTCACCCGCGAAGGCGTGCGCCGTCGCGCGCCCGATGCCGCTGGTCGAGCTGGTGACGACGACCGCGAGGCTCACGAGCGCACCGGCCCCCAGGCGAGCGCGCCGATCCTCAAGAGGCGACCGTCAGCGCGCGGGGTTCCGGGCGCCGGGCGACGGCAGCCGTCGAGATGAGCGCCACCCCGTTGGGCCGAAGCAAGATTTCGTCCGAGCCGTTCGTCTCCGTGATCAGGTCGAGCCAGGCGCCGTCGATCTCCACCGCGCGCTCCTCAGCAGCGTGGTTGAGGAGGAAGACGAGCGTTCCGTTCGCGGTGCCTTCGATGCGGACGATCTCCACACCGTCCGGCAGCTCGGCGACGGTCAGCCCCCTGCGCGAACAGAGCTCGCGATACAGCGCGCGCAGGGTGGCCTCGCTCGCGGCCCCGGCGAGGTACGTGACCAGGCCGCGCCCGGCCGGGTGCTCGGCGACCGCGGGTGTCCCTGCGAACTCGCCGCCGACGTAGTCAGCGAGCGCCTCCGCCCCCTTCAGCTCCAGCTCCTCGTACCAGCCTCCAAACTCGCCCGCGAAGTCCGTGCCTGCGAAGCGGACGGCCTCGCTCTCCGCGACGCTGGCGTAGTCGGTGACGGTCAGGCCGGTCAGGTCGTCGAGCCAGGCGGGAAGGGGCCGCTCGGGCACGGCGTTGCAGCGGTCCTTGAAGCCGCAGCGCGGTGCGAGCACGAGCCAGCCGCCGCAGTCGACGTAGTCGGCGAGGGCGCGGGCCACCTTCCGGTCGACGACGTAGAGGTTCGGGGCCACGACGAGGGGATATGAGGGGAGGTCGGCCGCGGGCGATACGACGTCGATCCCCAGTCCCAGCCGCCTGAGCGCCTCGTAGTGCCGGCGCTGCGTCTCTTCGTAGCCGAGGGACAGGTTGGTCGGTTGGATCTGGAGAGCAAAGCGGGAGTCCACGTCGTAGAGGAGCGCGGCATCGGCGGCGGGCCTGCCGCCTTCGAGCGGTCCGCGCAGCCGCTCGAGCTCGCGCGCGAGCTCTTGGACGTCGCGGAACCGTCGACCCGTCCGGCCGTCGTGGTCGAGCAGCCCGTGCCAGTGCTGCTCAGTTCCGTACCGCGCCGTTCGCCAGCGGAAGTAGACGACGGCCTCCGCCCCGTGCGCGATCGCCTGGTAGGTGAGCAGCCGCAACTGCCCTCGGCGTGGAGTCCGGAGCAGCTCCCAGCCGAGCGGGCCGACCTGCTGTTCCAGTACCCAGACGGGCCGGTTCTCCTTCAGTTTCCGCATGGCGTCCGCACTCATGCCCGAGCGCCACCAGCTTCCGGCGAGGAGGGGGTAGTTCGACCACGAGACGAAATCGAGCTCCTCGGCGAGGGCGCGATGGTCGATCTCCTGGTTGCCGAGGCTCATGAGGTTGTGCGTGATCCGCTGCTCCGACGAGCACCGTTCGCGGAGGACGCGAATCTGGAGTCCCTGGTAGCGGACGAAGCTCTCGGCCGCGAAGCGGCGGTAGTCGAGGGCGAGGCCGGGGTTGGGGGAATAAGGGAGGTAGCCGTCGGGCAGCGGGATGGAAGCGCCCTCGGGGAGCGGGATCTGCCGCCAGGACGTATAGATCTGGCTCCAGAATGCCGTTCCCCAGCTCTCGTTCAGGTTGTCGAGCGAGCCATGGCGATCGCGCAGCCAGTCCTGGAACGCCTCTCGGCACCGCTCGCAGAAGCAGCGCCCGCCGAGCTCGTTGTCGATTTGCCAGGCGACGACCCGCGTGTCCCGCCCGTAGCGCTCGGCGAGCGCCGCGACGATGCGCTCGGTCGCGTCGTGAAAGGCCGCTTGGTTGGGGCAATAGTGCCGACGGTGTCCGAAGGGGGCTTTGCGCCCGTCCGCGCGCACCGCGTGGATCTCTGGGTGGCGGTCGGAGAGCCACACCGGCGGCGCGGCGGTTGGCGTCCCCAGGACGATGTCGAGCCCCGCCTCGGCCAGGATCTCGATCGCGTCGTCGAGCCAATCGAACTCGAACCGGCCGGGCTCGGGCTCGAGCATGGCCCAGGCGAACTCACCTATCCGCACAAGCGAGAGGCCGGCGTCGGCCATCAGCGCCGCGTCCGGGCGCCACCGGGACCGGGGCCACTGGTCGGGGTAGTAGGCGACGCCAAGACGCGGAGGGTCGGAATTCGCTAAGTACACGGCCATGTGACTGGTAACATCACCAATCGCCGGACGGGTGTCAAGCCGGCGATGTGACCGACCCCGGATCCTTGATCTCGAAGATGAGGCGCGGCGATCGTAAGCTCCTGCTCGCTCTCGTTAGCACGGTGATAGTCGCGGTTCCGCTGGCACTCCTCCTGTTCGAGCAGGAGCAGCAGCCACCGGCCGAAGTCGGCGCGCCCGCACCGGCGCTCGCGGGCAGCGCCGTTCGCGGCGGCGAGGTCAGCCTCGAGCGGCTTCGTGGCCGCGTCGTCCTGCTGTCGTTCCTGAACCCCCGCGCCGAGGCAACGCCCGAAGGTGACCCCTCCCGTGCGCAGATTGTGTTCCTGCGCAGCATGCAGACGCAGCACGCCCGCTTCGGCTTGCGCGTGATCGTCGTCGATGCGGCCGAGCTCGCCGGTGCCGGGAGTCCGAGCCGGAACGACCTCGTGAACTACACGTACGACTGGAATCTCGACCCGGCGATCGCGGTCCTCGGCGACGACGGAACACGCGCCCGCCGGTTCGCGGTCGAGCAGGCACCGACGACGTTCTTGATCGGGCCCGACGGCGTGGTGCACGAGCGCTGGGACGGCTTCGTTCCGGCAGCGCAGCTCGACCTGGCGATTCGACCGCTCGAGGGTCGCTCCCCCGCCGGCTGAATCCGAAAGCTCGGCTGGGGCCGCGAGCTTCCGCAGCCCCAGCCGTCCTTGCTTTCTCCTCGTTTCTACCCCGCCTCGTTGGCCCCGATGTCGAAGGCGCCGCCGAGCGGAATCGAATTGCCGAAGAAGTCACGCATCCCGACCGAGCAGCCGGTGAGACCGGTACAAGCGTTCGTGCCGCGGTTGATCGCAGGCGACCCGGCCTGGAGCGTCCACTGCGTCGTCGGCCTGCCGATCGCGTGGTAGCCGAGGCCGTTGACCAGCGGGTTCTGGTTGTAGATGCCGTGCGCCTCGGGATTCGGGTCGGTGAAGGTTCCGCCCGTGTAGTAGTAGAGGTTGTAGTCGCGGGCGCGATTGTTGGCC
>DASYUZ010000005.1:0-7391 GCA_036000665.1 Gaiellaceae bacterium | reverse complement strand
GCCGTCTTCGCGGCGTCCTCCTGTGCCAGCGCGAGCAGCGAGGCGAGGGACGGCGCGATCCGGGCCAGGACCCGCGGGTCAGGCGTCTCGCCAGTCGGGACGACGAGCGCGCCGACGTCGCGGTCGCGGACGCGCAGTGGGATTCCCTCCGCGCCGGGGCCGAGCTCGATCGACGCCGCCGCGACGCCGAGCGCCTCAGCCGCCTCGGAGCCGATCAGGTCGAGCTGTTCCTGGATGCCGACGCCGTGGAGGAGCGCCGAGCCGACGTGGGCCAGGAGCGTCGCCTCGCGGGCCCGCTGCTCGGCCTCGCGCGCCCGCCGCCGTGCCCGTGCAGCGAGGTCGGAGACGACGACCGCGGTGACGAGGTAGACGGCCAGGGCGAACCAGTTCGCTCCGTCCTCGAGAGCGAAGGTGTGTCGCGGAGGCAGGTAGAACCAGTTGAAGGCGAGCATGCTCGCGATCGAGACCGGGATCGCATACGCGAGCCCCCAGAGGACCGCGACCGGCAGGACGGCGAAGAGATAGAGGACGCCCAGGCTGAGCACCGGCGCGAGCGGGCGCAGTGCGTAGATCGCTCCGGTCACCGCGGCGACCAGCGCGATGCTCAGTGCGAATCGGACGGAAATGCGGGCGGCACTCATCGTTGCCCACCCACAGCTTAGGCGCGCCTTACTCGGGGTAGACGCCGGAGACCAGCAGGCGCCTCGTCTGCGCCATGGCCTCGGCAAGCGCTTGCCGCACATGGGGATCGAGCGGGTGACCCGCCAGGACGGCGTCGAAGCGGTAGCGCCACGGCGTGTGCGGGATCGGACGCGAGGTGAGCTGGTGGAGGTCGACGTCGAGGCGCGCGAACGGCTCGAGGGCGCGGTGGAGCGCGCCCGGCCGGTGGTCGGTGACGAACGAGAACGAGGTGCGGTAGCCCGCCGAAGAGTCGCGCTGCATCTGCAGGTACGTCGTGATCGCAACGAAACGCGTGAAGGCCTCAGGGTGGTCGCCGACGTCGTGCTCGAGGACCGTCAAGTCGTAGAGCTCGACGGCGCGCAGGCTCGTGATCGCGACCTGCGTCGGATCGCCCTCGGCCGAGACCGCCCGCGCTGCTTCTGCTGTCGTCGCCGCTGCGACCGCGACCGCGTTCCGCAGCCGCGCGATCAGATTCCGGCACTGCTCGAGCGCATGCGGATGCGAGCGGATCATCCGCACCTCGTCGAGCGGGATCTCGGCCGGACCCGCGAGGAGGTGCCGGATGGGGAGGATCGTCTGCGCGACGATCCCGAGCGGCGACTCGAACAACAGATCGTGCGTCTCCGAGACCGGCCCTGCGATCGAGTTCTCGATCGGCAGCACGCCGTGCTCGACGTGCCCGAGCTCGACCTCGTCGGCGACCGCGCGGAAGGTCGGCAGGGCGAGCAGCTCCTCGCCCGGGAACAGGGCTTCCGCGGCGGCGGCGCTGTGAGCGCCCGCGCCTCCCGGAAAGGCGACGCGGGCGCTCACGCGCTACCTACGGCGATTCGAGCGCGGCCTCCGTCATCGGCGCGAGCACCGGCTGCGGGTGCGGGTGCGAATGCGCGAGGCCGAGGTGGCCGTGCGTCTCCGTCCCGTAGCCGCCCGGGACCGGGATGTAGAACTCGGGGTAGCCCCACATGCCGTGTTCGGACACGTCCAGCCCGGCCGTCTCGACTTCCGGCTCGACGCGGATCCCGAATGTGCGCTTCATCACCCACAGGCTGCCGAAGGACATACTGAACGTGAAGGCCCCTACGGCGACGAGGCCAAGCGCCTGCACGCCGAGCTGGTGGAAGCTGCCGGTGTACACGAGGCCTCCGGAGCCGGTAGCGAGGTTGGAGGCGAGCGCCGGAACGGCGAAGATCCCGGTCGCGAGCGTGCCCCAGACGCCGGCCATGCCGTGCACGGCGACGGCGCCGATCGGGTCGTCGATCCGGATCCGCTCGATCGCAAGCACGCCCACGACCGCGACGCTTCCGGCCACGGCGCCGATCACGATCGCGGCCCAGGGGGCCACGAAGCCGGATGCGGCGGTGATCGCAACGAGGGCGGCGATGACGCCGTTCAGCATCATCGAGAGGTCGGGTTTCTTGATCACGATCCACGACGTCGCGACCGCGCCGAGTGCTCCTGCCGCGGCGGCGACGTTCGTCGTCAGTGCGACGTACGCGAAGTAGCCGATCTTGTCGCCGGTGACCACGCCGAGCGTCGAGCCCGGGTTGAAGCCGAACCAGCCGAACCAGAGGATGATCACGCCGAGCGTCGTGTAGGCCATGTTGTGGCCGGGGATCGCGTTCGGCTTCCCGTCGTGGTCGAACTTCCCGATCCGCGGGCCGAGCAAGAGCGCGCCGGCGAGCGCCGCGAGCGCGCCCTGATAGTGCACGACCGTCGAGCCCGCGAAGTCCTGCATGCCGAGCGCGAACAGCCAGCCGTCCGGATGCCAGATCCAGTGCGAGACGAGCGAGTAGATCAGCGTGAAGACGACGCCGAACGCGAAGTAGACCCAGAGCTTCGTGCGCTCGGCCATCGCGCCCCAGACGATCGCGAGCGAGACCGCCGCGAAGACGACCTGGAACAGGTAGCCGGCACCGGCGGGGATGGAGCCGAACCAGCTGAACGGCTCGGCGCCGATCGCGAGCAGCGTGTCGACCGACGGGAAGAAGCCAGAGCCGCCGAAGAGGCCGGTGCCGCCGTCGCCGAACGCGATCCCGTAGCCGACGAAGTAGTAGACGATCGACGCGATCCCGAGCACGAGCACGTTCTTCGCGGCGACGTGGCCGACGTTCTTCATCCGCGTCAGGCCGGCTTCGAGGAACGCGAAGCCCGCCTGCATGAACATCACGAGCACCGCGGCGATGACCACCCAGACCGTGCTCGCCGCGATGACGAGGTCCTTGTTGCTCATGCGAACTCCACCTCCTCGAGGGCCCTTCCGGTCCGGTTGTGTGTGACGTTCTCGACGGGCGTCGTCCAGACGATGCCGTCGCCCGACTCGTTGCCGCTGCGTGCGGAGTCCGCGATCGCCGCGACGACGCCGTCCACGATCTCGTCGGAGACGATGAAGGTGAGCAGCGCCTTCGGCAAGAACCGGGACTCGAAGATCCGGCCCCGGTATTCGTGCGTGATCCCGCGTTGGCGACCGTGGCCGATCGCCTCGATCACGGTCACGCCCACGTGTCCCGTCTGCTCCTCGACCGCGTCGATTACCGTCTCGACGCGCTCGCGGATCACGACGGCCTCGACCTTCGTCATGTGACCTCCTCGCTTCGTCGCTCGAGTAGCACGACGTCGCGCCAAGCTCCGTCGAGCTTCCCGAGCCGTTCACGTACACCGACGATCCGGAAGCCGCAGCGCACGTGCAGCCGCACGCTGGCGGTGTTCTCCGGGAAGATCCCGGTCTGGATCGTCCAGATTCCCGCCCGATCGGCGTCGGCGACGAGCCGTTCGAGCAGCATGCGGCCGATGCCGCGTCCCTGTGCCTCGGGCGCCACGTAGACGCTCCCCTCGGCGACGCCGCTGTAGCAGCACCGTTCCGAAACCGGCGACAGAGCCGCCCACCCGACGACGCGTCCGTCCTCGACAGCGACGAGGCGGTGCTCGTGATAGTGGGACTCGTCCCACGCGTCCCACAGGGGCGCCTCGGTCTCGAACGTCGCGCTGCGGGTCTCGATCCCCGCCTCGAAAATGGACGCAACCTCCGGCCAGTCGCTTGGCCGGAGGTTGCGAAGCTCGATCGCCGTCGCCGTCGGCATCAGGCGTCGTAGTAGAGGGCGAACTCGGCCGGGTGTGGGCGCAGCCGGACCAGGTCGACCTCGTTCTCCCGCTTGTAGTCGATCCACGTGCGGATCAGCTCTTCGCTGAACACGCCGTCCTTCGTCAGGAACTCGTGGTCGCGCTCGAGCGCGTCGAGCGACTCCGCGAGCGAGCCCGGCACCTGCGCGATCTCGCCGTGCTCCTCCTCGAAGAGGTCGTAGTCGGCCGGCTCACCCGGGTCGAGGCCCTTCTCGATCCCGTCGAGGCCCGCCATCAGCATCGCCGCGAACGCGAGGTATGGGTTCGCCGCCGCGTCCGGGCAGCGGAACTCGATCCGCTTCGCTTTCGGCGAGTCGGAGTACATCGGGATGCGGATGCACGCCGAGCGGTTGCGCTGCGAGTAGACGAGGTTCACCGGCGCCTCGTAGCCCGGCACCAGCCGGCGGTACGAGTTCGTCGTCGGCGCGCAGAACGCGAGCAGCGCCGGTGCGTGCGCGAGCAGGCCGCCCACGTACGAGCGGGCGAGCGCGCTGAGCCCCGCGTAGCCCGACTTGTCGGCCATCAGCGGGGTATCCGACTTCCAGAGCGACTGGTGCGTATGCATGCCCGAGCCGTTGTCGCCGAAGATCGGCTTCGGCATGAACGTCACCGTCTTGCCCGCCGCGCGTGCGACGTTCTTGACGACGTACTTGTAGGTCATCACCTGATCGGCCATCTCGACGAGCGGCGCGTACTTCAGGTCGATCTCGCACTGCCCGCCCGAGGCGACCTCGTGGTGGTGGAACTCGCACGGGATCCCGATCCGCTCGAGCGCGAGCACCATCCGCGTGCGCAGGTCGTGCAACGTGTCGTGCGGGGCGGGCGGGAAGTAGCCCTCCTTCTCGCGCACCGTGTAGCCGAGTCCCGGCTTGCCCGAGTTCCAGTAGCCCTCGGCGGAGTCGACCGCGTAGTACGACGTGTTGGCGCCGAGCTCGTACGACACCTCGTCGAAGACGAAGAACTCGCACTCGGGGCCGAAGTACGCCGTGTCGGCGATCCCGCTCTTGCGCAGGTGCGCCTCGGCGCGGCGGGC
The DNA here is from genome assembly GCA_036000665.1 of Gaiellaceae bacterium. GTDB lineage: Bacteria > Actinomycetota > Thermoleophilia > Gaiellales > Gaiellaceae > JACCTU01. Next base: position 2,563 of record DASYUZ010000005.1, on the reverse strand, counting down.
GACGAGCCGCGGGTCGCGGTCATACGGGTCGCCGGTGACCGGGTCGCGGATCTCGCAGAGGAGCGAGAGCGTCGGCGCCTCGGTGAACGGATCGAGGATCGCCGAGGTCGCGTCGGGCATCAGCAGCATGTCCGACTCGGAGATCCCTTGCCAGCCGCGGATCGACGAGCCGTCGAAGCCCAGACCCTCGTCGAACGCGCTCTCGTCGAAGGAGGTGATCGGCAGCGTCATGTGCTGCCAGCGACCGAAGAGGTCGCAGAACTTCAGGTCGACCATCTGGGCGCGGGTCTCGGTCGCCCACTCGAGCGCGTCCCGCGCCTGCGGCTTGGTGCCGTTCGCCAGGAAGTGCCTGGCGCCGGTCTCGATCTCCGACATTCGCCTCTCCTCCGGTCTTGGACCACGAAAAAGGCCCCACGACTCCTGGAGTCGTGAGGCCTCGTTGCCTCGGACGGCGCCTCCGGCGGCGCCGACCTGGCTCGCACCATAGCGGAACCCGCGGACGGCTTGTCAAATCCCGCCCGAATGTCGAGGTATGCTGCTCGTGACGACCCAGGAGGGCCGCGTTGTCGCAGAGGTGCGAGCTGATCCACGAGGAGCGCGTCGGGCGGATGGCCCGGCCCGGGCCCGTGCAGCGAGGCCTCGAGCGAAAGCGGCTCCGGGGCGACCTCGCTCAGCTGCGCGGTTCGGGCGCGACCTAGGTCCGCGGGCGTACTTGCGAGGCGCGGCGGCCGTCAGCTAGCCTGGCGGCAGATGCTGCTCCTCGGCTGAGAACGCTCATCGGCGCCACGCGCTCCTCCGCGAGCGCGGTTCAGGCACGCCAGTTCTCGACCGTTTCGACCACAAGGAGCAGGAGAAGTGCAGGCAGTTCAAGAGATGACGACCAAGCGCGAGGCGCCCGTGCCGCGGTCGGTCCCTGCCGTCGAGGTGGTGGACCTCCGCAAGGAGTTCTGGCGCAAGAGCGGGCGCGAGCGCGGCTTCCTCGGGCGCCAGAAGCGTCGCAAGGTCGCCGCGCTCAAGGGCGTCAGCTTCACGATGGAGCGCGGCGAGACGCTTGCGATCCTGGGCCAGAACGGCTCGGGCAAGTCGACGCTGGTCCGGCTCCTGTCGACGCTGCTGCTGAGCGACGGCGGGACGGCGCGGATCTTCGGCTACGACATCGGCGACAACGGCGGCGACGTGCGAAAGCTCGTCAACCGCGTATCGGTCGAGGCGTCGTTCTTCAAGAAGATGTCGTCGGAAGAGAATCTCGGGTACGCGGCGCGCTTCTACGGGATGGGGCCGGGGCAAACGCGCGAGAAGATCCCCGAGATCCTGACGAAGGTCGGCTTCCCCGCCGACCGTCGCGGCGAGGCGATGGAGCATCTCTCCCGCGGGATGCAGCAGAAAGTCGCGTTGGCGCGGGCACTGCTCACGTCACCGGTCGTGCTGCTTCTCGACGAGCCGACGACCGGGCTCGACCCGCGGTCGAAGCTCGAGGTGCAGAAGTTCATCCGCGAGATCCGGCACACGCATGACTCCACGATCCTGCTCTGCACGCACGACCTCGTCGAGGCCGAGGCGCTCGCGTCGCGCGTCGGCATCCTCGACCGCGGCGAGCTGATCGACCTCGCGCCGGCCGACGAGCTGAAGCGACGCTATGGCGCGTCGACGCTCGAAGAGGCGTTCTTCGCGGCGACCGGCCGGTCGTTCGAGGAGGAAGATCCCGAGGATCAAGACCGTGAGGTATTCGGATGATCGACGGCGCAGCAGCAGGCCTGAGACATCAGGCGATCGCGCTCGGCGGCGTCGTGGAGCGCAACTGGTACCTGGTCAAGCGCTACGCGTGGTGGGAGATCGCGTTCTTCCTCTGGACGGCCGCGAACACGCTGACGATCGTGTTCATCGGCAAAGGCGTCGAGCAGGCCGGCGCGAACATCGACGTCAACCGACTGACGACGGTGCTGCTGATCGGCGCCGTGATCTGGTCGTACCTCGGAATCATCTTCGAGATCCTCACGGAGACCGTCGCCTGGGAGCGCTGGGAAGGAACGATCGAGTACACGTTCATGGCGCCGCTGTCGCGCGCCGTGCATCTCGTCGGGATGGGGCTGTTCGCGGTCGCGTACGGCGTCGTGCGCGCGTCGATCGTCTTCGGCGTGATCGCGGCGTTCTTCGGGCTCGACATGCCGAACGCCAACTTCCCCTCCGCGCTGCTGCTGCTCGCGGTCGCTTCGGTGTCGTTCATCGGGATCGGGATGATGACGGCCGTCTTGCCGCTGATCTCGCCCGAGAAGGGCACGCAGCTCGGCTTCATCGCACAGGGCTTGATGCTCGTGATCTCGGGCGTCTACTACCCCGTGAGCGTCCTGCCGACGTGGATGGAGTGGCTGTCGAGGATCTCGCCGGCGACCTACGCGTTGCGCGGGATCCGGAACGCGATCCTCGAGGGCGCCGGCGTGGGAGCGCTCTGGGGCGAGATCTGGCCGCTGATCGTGATCGGGATCGTGTCGATTCCGCTCGGGCTCTGGATCTTCCAGCGCGGCGAGCGGTATGCGAAGAGGCACGGAAAGCTGAAGCGCTCGGG
>DASYUZ010000004.1:0-5054 GCA_036000665.1 Gaiellaceae bacterium | reverse complement strand
AGCAGCTCGTCGATCGTCAGCGCGGGCAGCGTCTCGAGCTTCGCCGAGCCGCGCGCGCCGAGCGCGACCGAGACTCGCGCGATCGTCTGCGTGTCCGGAGCCTCGACGATGTTCACGAAGTCGAACTCGCCGAGCGTCGCCCACTGGTGGAGCACGCGGGCGCCGAGCTCCTCGACGTCCTTGTTCACCTCGCGCAGGCGGTCGGGATTCGACTTGAGCGTCTGGATGCCCTGGGTGCTGAGCTTGGAGAGGAGGATGAAGATCGGCATGGCGCGAGCCTAACGCTCGATGACTTCCCGTGAAGGGTCGGCTGCCGGGTCGCCCTCCGGCAGGACGTCGTTCGACCAGTCGCGAGTCTTCCACGCGGGCACCGGCGTCTCGCACTCGGTCCTCGGCACGAAGCGCGAGCGCTGCACGAGCCGGTACTCGTGGATGTAGCGCGGGCAGTTCGGGAAGACCTCCGTCGCGCGGACCCGGACGATGAACTGCGCCTCCGGCCACTCCTCGCGCAGCGGGTCCTGCTCGTCGACGGAGGCGACGCCGTTCAGGCGCAGCCGCTTCCGACCCTCGAAGTCGATGAAGAGCAGACCGACGTTCGGGTTCAGCAGCGCATTCCCGAACGAGAGGTACATCCCGTTCCCGTCGTACGACGGGAACGCGAGCGTCCGCTCGTCGAGCACGCGCACGAACCCCGGGTCGCCGCCCTTGTACGAGCACTGCGGCCGTCCCTCCTCGTCCGCGGTCGCGAGGAAGAACATGTCGCGCGCCTCGATGAACGCGCGGTCGTCGTCGTCGATCGTCTCGCGGACGATTCGCTCCTCGATTCGATCGGCGAGCCTGCGCGTGTCGAAGCGGTCCTGCAGGCGCCGGTTACCCGTGTGGTACATCCCTCGCATCTTGGCGTGCGGCCTGGTCGTAGTACAAGAGCGCGGCGCCCAGGAAGAGCAGCGGCGAGACGACGAGGCTCGCGATGAAGGAGGCGCCTGCGAGTGCCTGGTCGCCGAAGCCGCGCAAGACGAAGAAGAGCATGCTCTGGGTGAGAAAGACCACGATCGCAAGGGTTGCGAGCGAGCCCAGCGCGTGGACGAAGTCCGCCCGGGCGAGGTCGAACGCACGACGGAAGCCCTCGAGGAGCCGGCGCCGCTCGAGCGCCAGGACCGGCACGACGAGGCCGAACGCAGCGAGCCAGGCGAGCCCCGGGAGGATGAAGATCGTGACGAGGAACGGGAACGGGACGAAGACGAGGGTGCCTGCGACGAGCGCCGGCAGCACCCGGATCCGCTGCTCGGCTGCGATCGCCACCGCTCCGACGTACGACGCGGCGAGAACCGCGCCGCCTACCGTCGGGATCAGCACGATCGTGACCCAGTGCTCGAGCACCCGGACGAGCACGTTGAGCGCGGCCGGCCCGATCCCGAGCGCGAGCGACGGCCAGAAGCGGCGCCCGTAGAGCCGGATCGACTCCGCCACGAGCTGGCCGACCGTGCGCTCGGCGGGCGGGAGCGGCGGCGGCAGCGGCGGCACGCGCGGGACGCTAGTGGCTCGGCCGCTAGGCATGGCGGGCCGGCGTCGACCGGCCGCTCGGGCTGCCCCAGCGCGCCTCGAGCGCGCCGCGTCGCTCCAGCCGCATCAGGATCGGGTTACGGCGTCCCCGGGGCCAGCCCGGTCTCCCTCGCGAGGTCGTAGCCGTGGCGCCAGTCGCCTTCTCGCTGCTCCCGGACCCGTACCCGTTACCCGCAGGCGCTCGTTTATGATTTCGAAACCACAAACTCAAAGAGGGCATGGCCTGCGGCTCAGCACGCACCGCGGCGGCCACCGTCTGACGATGGCCGGCCGTCTAGAAATCGACCGGAGCGAACCGGGCGTTGCGATCGTCTCGCTGATCGGCGAGCACGAGCTCTACTCGGTCCTCGACGTCGAGCGCGCGCTCGACGGTGCGATCCACGACGGTCTCGCAGTCGTCGTCGACCTGAGCGGAACCGAGTTCCTCGACTCGTCGGTCGTCGCGATCCTCCTCCGCGCGCGGGAGGAGGCGCACGTCGAAGGCGCGAGCTTTGCGCTCATCATCGACGACTCGACCGGGAAGTCGGTTCGTCAGCTGTTCGAGATCACCGGCCTGGCGACGATCTTCCGTGTCGCGTCTAGCCGGGCGGAGGCTCTGGCCCGCTAGGACCGTTCGCCTTGGCGAGCTGCTCGCCGAGCCGCCGCAAGTGCTCTCGAATCGCAGCAAGCTCTTGCCGCATCAGCTGCTGCTCCTCTTCGGCCCCGGGTGGCCGCTTCGCCCTCGCCAGCTGTGCCCTGAGCTGGTCGAGCTCCTCGGCGATCCCCCGGAGTTGCGCGTAACCGCTGCCGCCGCGGTCCGCCATTCTCCCTCCACCGCAGATTGTCTCCTCGACCGAAGGGTAGTCGATTCAGGCCGTTTTGACGACCCCCGATGCGGGCGGGCTGCGTTCTCGTGACCTCGCTTAGGCGCGAGGCTCCCGGCCGGCCTGCTCGTCGAGCCTGGCGCGCACCCGCTCGAACGTCTCACGCAGCTCGCCGAGATCCGCGCGGATCCCGTTCAGGATACGGACGATCTCCGCGCGCTGCTCAGGTGTCAGTCTCATCTTCGTCGTCGTCCTCCCCGAAGAGCGCGAGGAGCTCTTCGACTCCCGCATCGATGGGCATCAGCAGCCTGATCATGGCGTCGACAGTTTGCCGGTCGAGCGGCGGCTCGTCCACCTAACGATCGTCTGTCGTCGCGAGGCTCGCGGCAAGATGTCCCTCAGGCCGTGTCCGTCCGGCGGCTGGGCGTCAGGCGGCCGCGGGCTCGGCGATTCGGGCCTTCTCGAACGCGAGCTCGCCGTTCTGCGCGTCGACGCGGACGGTGTCTCCCTCCGCGAACTCGCCCTCGAGCAGGCGCAGCGCGAGCGGGTTCTCGACCAGCCGCTGCAGCGCGCGCTTCAGCGGGCGCGCGCCGTAGGTCGGGTCCCACCCCGCCTCGGTCACGACCTCCTTCGCCGCGTCCGTCAACTCGAGGCGCAGGCCCCGCTCCGCCAGCCGCTCGCGCAGGCGTGCGAGCTGGAGCTCGACGATCTCGCCCAGCTGCTCGCGCGTCAGCGGCACGAAGACAACGATCTCATCGATCCGGTTCAGGAACTCCGGCCGGAAGCGCTCTCGCATCGCCTCGGCGCTGCGGATGTTCGAGGTCATGATGATCACCGTGTTGCGGAAGTCGACCGTGCGGCCGTGGCCGTCGGTCAGGCGGCCGTCGTCGAGGATCTGCAGCAGCACGTCGAAGACCTCGTTGTGCGCCTTCTCGATCTCGTCCAGCAGGACGACCGAGTACGGGCGCCGGCGCACGGCTTCGGTGAGCTGGCCGCCTTCCTCGTAGCCGACGTAGCCGGGAGGCGCGCCGATCAGGCGCGCGACCGTGTGCCGCTCCTGGTACTCGGACATGTCGAGCCGCACCATCGCGCGCTCGTCGTCGAACATGAACTCCGCGAGCGCGCGAGCGAGCTCGGTCTTGCCGACGCCCGTCGGGCCGAGGAACACGAACGAGCCGATCGGCCGGTTCGGGTCCTGCAGGCCGGTGCGCGCGCGCCGGAGCGCGTTCGCGACGGCCTCGACGGCCTCCTCCTGGCCGACGACGCGCTGGTGCAGGCGCTCCTCCATCTGGATCAGCTTCTCGGTCTCGCCTTCGAGCAGCCGCGAGACGGGAATCCCCGTCCAGCGCGCGACGACAGACGCGACATCGTCCTCGTCGACTTCCTCCTTCACCATCGGGCTCTCGACGGTCTCGCGCTCGGACAGCTCCTGCTCCAGCGCCGGCAGCTCGCCGTAGCGGATCTCGGCGACGCGCTGCAGGTCGCCCGCGCGCTCCGCGCGCTCGGCCTCCATCCGCAGCTCGTCGATCTTCTTCGTGATCTCCTTCACGCGCTCGAGCTGGCCCTTCTCGCTCGCCCAGCGGGCTCCGAGCTCGTCGCGCTTCTCCTGCGCTTCGGCGAGCGCGCGCTCGACGGGCTCGCGCACGTCGGCGCTCTCCTTGCCCATCGCCGCGAGCTCGATCTCGAGCTGGCGCACGCGGCGCTCGGCCTCGTCGAGCTCGAGCGGCGAGGAGTCGATCTCCATGCGCAGCCGCGAAGCCGACTCGTCGACGAGGTCGATCGCCTTGTCAGGGAGCTGGCGATCGGTGATGTAGCGGTCGCTGAGCACGGCCGCGGCGACGAGCGCCGCGTCGCGGATGCGCACTCCATGATGCGCCTCGTAGCGCTCCTTCAGCCCGCGCAGGATCGCGATCGTGTCGCTCACGCTCGGCTCGCCGACGAACACGGGCTGGAAGCGACGCTCGAGCGCCGCGTCCTTCTCGACGTGCTTGCGGTACTCGTCGAGCGTCGTCGCACCGACCGCGCGCAGCTCGCCGCGCGCGAGCATCGGCTTGAGCAGGTTCGCGGCGTCGACCGCGCCCTCCGCCGCGCCGGCACCGACGATCGTGTGCAGCTCGTCGATGAAGAGCACGATCTGGCCCTCGGCGTTCTTGATCTCGTTCAGGACCGCCTTCAAGCGCTCCTCGAACTCGCCGCGGTACTTGGAGCCGGCGAGCAGCGCGCCGATGTCGAGCGCCCACACGCGCTTTCCTTTCAGACCTTCCGGGACGTCGCCGGCGACGATGCGCTGCGCGAGCCCCTCGACGATCGCCGTCTTGCCGACACCCGGGTCGCCGATCAGCACCGGGTTGTTCTTCGTGCGCCGCGAGAGGACCTGGATCACGCGCCGGATCTCCTCGTCGCGGCCGATCACCGGGTCGAGCTTGCCTTCCTCGGCGGCAGCGGTGAGCTCGCGGCCGAACTTCTCCAGCGCCTGATAGGTCTCCTCGGGGTCCTGGGACGTGACGCGCTGGCCGCCGCGCACCTCGTTGATCTTCGCGAGCAGCGTGTCGCGCGGGACGACGTCCAGTGCCAGCAATAGGTGCTCGGTGGAGACGTACTCGTCGTTCAGCGTGCGCGCTTCGTCGAACGCCCGATCGAGTGCTTTCGAGAACGCGGCGCCGACGTTCGGCTGCTGCTGCGCACCCT
>DASYUZ010000003.1:0-8347 GCA_036000665.1 Gaiellaceae bacterium | reverse complement strand
GGGCTGCGACGGCCTCGTCGCTCTCGGAGGCGGCTCGCCCATTGACACGGCCAAGGCGGTGGGCGTCGAGGTCGTCCACGGCGGCTCGATCGTCGAGTACGAGTACGACCACACGCCGATCACGAAGCGCATCCCGCCGCTCATCGCGATCCCGACCACCGCAGGCACGGGCAGCGAGGTGACCCTCTGGTCGGTAATCACCGACCACGAGCGGCGGATCAAGTTCAACGTCGGCGGAACGCCTTTGATCGGTGCACACGTCGCGCTTCTCGATCCCGAGCTGACGCTAGGCCTGCCGCGGGCCGTCACGGCAGCGACCGGAATGGATGCGCTCTCGCACGGGATCGAGTGCTACACGTGCGACTACCACCAGCCGTTCAACGACGCGGTGGCACTCCAGGCGATCGAGCTCGTCGGCCGCTGGCTCCGCGTCGCCGTCGAGGACGGCTCGAACGTGGAGGCGCGGACGCACATGTTGCACGCCGCGCTGCTCGGCGGGATGTCCTACGGGACCGAGAGCGCCGGCGCTGCGCACGCGATGAGCCAGTCGGCCGGCGGCGTCCACGAGTGCCCGCACGCCGCGCTGACCGCCCGTGTGCTCGGGCCCGTCTGCGAGTACAACATGATCGCCGCGCCGGAGCGCTACGCGCGGATCGCAGTCGCGCTCGGCGTCGAGGCCGATGCCGCGGCGGGGGTCGAAGAGCTGCACCGGCTCACCGACGACGTCGGCATTTCGACGCTGGAGGAGCTCGGCTTCTCCGAGGACGAGATCCCGATGCTCGCCCGCATCGCCTTTGACGATCCGCAGACGATCGGGAACCCGCGCGAGGTCGACGTCGCGGGCTACGAGGAGATCTACCGCAACGCCTTCTCGAGGGGGAAGCGATGAGCACCGCGACGACGGACTACGGGATGGTGGTCGCCGGCAAGTGGGTCGAGTCGCAATCGGGCGGCCGGCTCGAGGCGACGAGCCCGGCGACAGGCGAGACGATCGGCAGCGTGCCGGCAGGGACGCGCGAGGACGCCCAGCGCGCGATCACCGCCGCGAACGCCGCGTGGCGCGAGTGGGCGGCGCTGTCGCCCTTCGAGCGCGGGCGCGCGCTGGAACGCGTTGCCGATTTGATCGTCGAGCGGCGCGACGACCTCGCGCGCACGCTGACGCTCGACCAGGGCAAGCCACTGCACGCGGAGGCCTACGGCGAGGTCGACGAGCTGATCGAGTACTGGCGCATGGCCGCCGCCGACGCGCCGCGGCTCGAGGGCTCGATGCCGCCGTCGGCCGACGCGTCGAAGCGCGTGCTCGCCTACCGCGTCCCGCGTGGCGTCGTGGGCGTGATCACCCCGTGGAACTGGCCGTACACGATGCCCTCGGAGCTCGTTGCGCCCGCGCTCGCGGCGGGGAACGCCGTCGTCTGGTCGCCCGCGACGACCACGTCGGTGTGCGCCGTCAAGCTCGCCGAGTGCGTGGTCGACGCGGAGCTTCCGGCGGGGGTGTTCAACATGGTCACGGGCCCGGGCTCGGTCGTCGGCGACGAGATCGCGGCCAGCCGAGGGACGCACGCGGTCGCCTTCATCGGCTCGACGGCGACCGGCGAGAAGGTCGCGGCAGGGGCCGCCGGCAAGGCGCTCCTGCTCGAGCTGGGCGGCAACGGGCCGATGGTCATCCTCGACGACGCCGACGTGGCGGCCGCCGCGGAGGCGAGCGTCGCAGCGGCGTTCCTCTGCGCCGGCCAGAGCTGCACGGCGGGCGAGCTGTTTCTCGTCCACGAGGCCGTGCACGACGAGTTCGTGCAGCGTCTGCGCGAGGCGGTGACCCGGCAAGTCCGGCTCGGCGACCCGTTCGACGAGCAGACGACGCTGGGCCCGATCAACAACGAGCGGAACGCGGAGAAGATGGACCGCCACGTCGCCGACGCAGTCGAGCGCGGCGCCGAGGTCGTCGTCGGCGGCACACGGGCGCAAGGCTTCCCGACGAGCCTCTACTGGAACGCGACCGTGCTCGACCGCGTGACCGACGAGATGGAGGTCGCGCTCGAGGAGACCTTCGGCCCCGTCGTCCCGATCGCGACGATCCGCTCCGACGAGGAGGCGCTTCAGATCGCGAATTCGTCGCCCTACGGGCTGCTGACCGCCGTCTGGACACGCGACCTCGCGCGCGGCCTGCGCTTCGCCGAGTCGGTACGAGCGGGGTGGGTCAACATCAACGAGTCGACGAACTACTGGGAGAGCCATCTCCCGTTCGGCGGCCGCGCCGGCTCGGAGTCGGGCGTCGGCCGCGTCGGCGGGCGCCACGCGATGGAGGCGTTCACCGAATTGAAAACCGTCGTCTTCGGGCTGTGAACGTCGCCGACCGCATGTCGCGCGGCCTGCTCACGACCGAGCCGGAAACGTCGCTCCGCGAGGCCGCGCAGCGAATGGTCGAACGCCGCGTCGGCTCGATCGTCATCGTCGAGCGCGATCGGCTCGTCGGCATCCTCACGGAACGCGACGTGCTGGGCGTGTTCGCGCGCGGCGAGTTCGAGGCGCGGGTCTCGGACGTGATGACGCGTCACCCGGAAACCGTGTCTCCCGACGAGACGCTTGCGCAGGCGAGGCTCGTGATGCTGCACGGCGGCTTCCGTCACCTGCCCGTCGTCGAGGGCGCGAAGCTCGTGGGGATGCTCTCGATGCGCGACCTGTTCACCGCCGGGGAGGACGAGGCGCCGCGGGGAGTCTGAGCTGCGTCTTCAGGGCGTCGTGAAGATCTCGTGCGTACCGATTCGACGCCAGACGATGTGAGGCTCGTCTGCCTGCTGCGACTCGCCGTAGTGAAACGTTGCCCGGCCGTCGTCCGCCCACGTCATTTCGAAGACCCCTTCCGCGCCTTGGACTCCCTTCACGCGCAGTCCGGGCCGGAAGCCTCGCCCGCGCCGCAAGTCTTCGACGAACCTCGCTACGGCTTGCCGAAACCGCCGCTGCTGTTCGGGCGTAAGGCTCTTCCAGTCCTGCCAGAACCTCGCGGCGACCTCATAGGTCGGCATCGGACGGCTTCGCCCGCTCCTCGAGAGCACGGAGGAACTCTTCGTCGCTCCCGAAGGACTCCGACCGCCCCGCCGCCAGATCCTCTTCGGCCTCGCGCTCGCCGGCCTGCCACGAAAGTGTCCAGAACCAGGCCTGGGTCGCATCGATCAGCTTCTTCGGCCGGAGCAGGATCCCGTCCCTGGTCAGTTCCACCTCGACGACGTCGCCTTCCGCAAGACGAGCGGCCTTACGGATATCCGCCGGAATCGTGATCGTGCCTTTCTGGCGGACGATCGAGCTACTCATGAAAGTCAGCATAGCTGACTTTCTGCCTTTCTGCCACTGCGGCCTCGCGGAGCGTCGAACGCGCGAGCCCGTTACCGTGCCGCGCTTTTAGACGGCTCCGCGGCTCACTCTGATTCAAGCTCCGAAAAGGGCTGCGACCCTTGACATTGGGGCAAACGCGAGGCGGCCGTCGCCCTCAGGCGGAAGCGTCCAAGAGTAGAAAAGGCCGGATAGCTCGAGTTGTGCGTGCACCGGTGCTCGTGCGTTGTCGGGGAGCGGGACGACCCTGTCACGGCCGTCCGCGAGGCGACGGACGTGGATCTGCTGCCCCACGATGTACACGACGAATCCGCCCGCGACATCCTCGAGCCGTGTTTGCTTCGGTACCCTCCATGACCGCTTCTGAGCGCCCGTTCTCCGATCGAGCACGACGATCGCCTGTGGCAGTAGAGCGGAAACGCTCTCGCCGCCCAAGCGGATCGTGCGTACAGGGTGGGCGAAGCGATAACGCCGCCAGAATGGACCCAGCCTCGGAGACGAGTGTCGCGTCCCGACGATCCGCCAGAGAACAGCCTTCTCAATGCCTCGTGGGCTGTTCTGCCACGAGTTGTAGACGAGTAGATCGCCGTGGCCGGCCAGGTAGCCGAGGCAGGTACGGGCGCACTCGAGATCGGCGGCAACCGAGAAGCCGGCCTTGTCTCCCGCGAGCGGCCACGTTACGACGGCCCGGAACTGGATGGTGATCGAGTGCGCGAATTGGAGGTAGCCGAAGACGCCGTCAGCGATCACGAGGTCGGAAAGAAGGTCGTCGTTGTCCACTTGATGTCGTCGCTTGCCTGTGCGGACGTCCCAGTCATCGACGGAGTGCCCGGCCCACAGGAATGCCGCGCGCGAGCCGTCGGCCGCGAGCTCGTCCACCCCCTGGTCGACGTCGAGAATCCGAGTTGGCGCGAACCCTGAACGTGCTCCCGGCGTTGCTGTACCCGCACACGCGACCATCGCCGTCACACCCACTGCTGCGAGGAGCGTGGCGGCCCGACGACCGGCGCCGCTGGTGCCGGTCCGGCCCCCCATCGCACGCGCCACATTCACGACCTTAGCGCCGGGCGCGCCACACCGCTCAGAAGCTCATTGTGAAACCATTACTTAGTCGCCGAGCTCCGCTCGGCGACGGGTGACGTACTCCTCCAGTTGGGTGCGCAGGCCTTCGTCCATCCGCGGCTGCTCGTACTCCTCGAGCGTCTTTTTCCAAACGTCCGTAGCGCGGGCCGCCGCGTCCTTGCCACCGTTTCGGTTCCAGCGCTCGTAGTTCTCCGTCGACGAGAGCAGCGGCCGGTAGAAGCACGTGCGGAAGCGTTCGAGCGTGTGCACGGCGCCGAGGAAGTGCCCGCCGTGCCGCACCTCGTCGTGCGCGCCGAACGCCAGCGTGTCCTCGCTCACCTCGAGCGGAGAGAACTCCTCGTAGAGCATGCGCAGGATCTCGATGTCGACGATGAACTTCTCGTAGCACGACACGAGCCCGGACTCGAGCCAGCCCGCCGAGTGCATCACGAAGTTCGCTCCTGCGAGCATCGTCGGCACCATCGTCATCATCGCCTCGTAAGCCGCCTGCGCGTCGACGCTCTGGCTCGCGGTAAGGCCGCCGCCGCTGCGCCACGGGAGTCCGAAGCTGCGCGCGATCTGCCCCGTGCAGAGCAGGCCGACTGCCGACTCGGGCGTGCCGAAGGACGGTGAGCCCGACTGCATGTCGGTGTTGGAGAGGAACGAGCCGAACACGACGGGACAACCGGGCCGAATGAGCTGCGCGAGCGCGATCCCCGCGAGGGCCTCCGCCATCTGCTGCGCCAGCGTCGCAACGACGGAGACCGGCGACATCGCGCCCATGAGCAGGAACGGCGTGATCACCGTCGCCTGGTTTGCCTTCGCGTACTCGAGCAGCGCCGCGAGCATCCGGTCGTCGTAGCGAAGCGGTGAGTTGACGTTGATTAGCGAGATGATCGCCGGCGTCTCCTCGAGCGAGTCACGCCCGAAGACCATCTCGGCCATCGCGATCGTGTCCACGGCGTTCGGTCCCGACGTGACCGAGCCCATGAACGGCTTGTCGGAGAGCGTCAGCAGCGCGTAGACCATGTCGAGGTGGCGTGAGTCGAGCGGCTTGTCGTTCGGCTCGCAGATCGTCCCGCCCGGCGAGTCGAGCTGCGGGAACGCCTGCGAGAGGCAAACGAGGTTCTCGAAGTCGGCGTAGGTGGCCTCGCGCCGCTCGAGCCCTTCGCGCACGAACGGGCAGCCGTACACGGGCGAGAAGACCATGTGCTCACCGCCGATGTGCACGGTGCGCTCCGGATTCCGCCCCTGGAGGTCGAACTCGCGCGGCGCCTTCGCCACCTGCTCGAGCACGAACTCCGGGTCGAGCTTCACGACCTGGTCCTCGACCTGCTGACCGGCCTTGCGGAAGTGGTCGAGCGCCTCCTCGCTCAGGAACTCGATCCCGAGCTCGCTGACGATCCGCCGCCAGCCCTGGTCGAGGACTGCCATGTCGTCCTCGGACAGGATCTCGTAGCGCGGCATCTTGTTGATCAGCACAGGAGCTCCTCCAGAGCGCGTTCCAGGCCCTCGTCGCCGACGTCGAGCTCTTCGAGCGGCAGGCCGAGCTTCGCAGCCGCGCGCTCGGCGCGCTCGCGCAAGTCATGCGTCGGCCGCTGCGCGAGCCAGACGACGCGTGTGTAGTGGCGGAAGTAGTCGTCGCGGAGCTCGGGGCGCCTGTCCAGCCCGAGCGAGCGCCAGATCGAGCGGTCGAACGTGCGCACGAGGTAGTCGGTGAGGAAATACGTGCCGGGCTGCTCCGCCATCGACTCGTGCACCTCGTCGTGTGCGAACACGTCGTAACAGGTGTCGCCGCGAAGCCGCGGGTGCGCGTCGAGCGCGCCGCCGGTCCCGCAGTCGGCGTAGGCGAGAACATAGTGACAGTCTGTTGCTAAGGCCTCGACGGCGGGAGCGATTCGCTCCGGGCGGTTGTGCAGTTCCGGCGGGAGCGCCTTCACCTCGACGTCCCAGCCGCGCCGCGCGGCGATGGCGCGGACGTGCAGCGCGAGCGCTCCGCAGGAGACGACGACGGTGCTCATCCCGGGAACTGGAGCTGGTCGATGAACAGGTCGTTGAAGTCCGCGCGGCCGGAGAGCTCGACGTACTCGACCTCGTCGACGATCGCAGCCGCCGCCGCGCGCTCCTGCACCGAGAGCGCTGCGATCTTAGCGCCCTCGCCCGCGACGTTGCCGGCGGAGATGATGCGCGCGAGCGGCAGCTTCGGGACGAGGCCGATCCGCACCGCGCTCGCGGGCGAGAGGTACGAGCCGAACGAGCCCGCCAGCAGCACCTGCGAGATCTCCTCCGGATCGATGCCGAGATCCCGGCAAAGGATGTTCCAGCCCGTCGCGATCGAGGCCTTCGCGAACTGCAGCTCACGGACGTCGCGCTGCGAGAGAAACACGTTGGGCGCAAGCACGAAGACGCGCTCCTCGCCCATCTTCGTTATCCGCTCGTGCTCTATGAACTTGCCCGAGTGGTCGAGGATGCCGACGCGGACGAGCTCCGCAACCGCGTCGACGAGGCCCGAGCCGGCCATGCCGACGGGCTCGACGTCGCCGATCACCTGCAGCTCGACGTCGCCGTCGTCGGTGAGCTTGACACCCTCGATCGCCCCCTCCGCAGCGCGCATCCCGCAGCGGATCTGCGCGGCCTCGAAGGCGGGTCCCGCGGGCGCAGCCGTCGCAAGCGCGCGCGACGCCGACCCGAGCACGATCTCGCTGTTCGTACCCACGTCGACGAACAGCCGAACGCGCCGGTCGAGCGTGATCCCGGTCGCGAGCACGCCCGCGACGATGTCGGGGCCGACGTAGGCGCCGAGCGCGGGCAACGTCAATGCCGGCGCACGGCGATGAACCCGGACGCCGAAGTCGGTTGCCGCGGCCGCGGGCAGCGTCCGGGCCGCGATCGTGAACGGCGCCATGGCCAGCGGCTCGGGGTCGATCCCGAGCGCGAGCTGGATCATCGTCACGTTGCCGGTGACGACGATCTCGTACACCTCTTCGCGCGCGACGCCCGCGTCTTCGCAGACCTCGGCGGTGAGCTCGTCCAGCGACTCGTGCGCGCGCGTGCGCAAGACGTCGAGCGCGCCGTCGTCGAGCATCGTCGCCGAGATGCGCGAGATCACGTCCGCGCCGAACGGCTGCTGGCGGTTGAGCAGCGAGCGCACCGCGGCCGGCTGGCCGGTCTCGAGGTCGAGCAGGTTCGCGACGACCGTCGTCGTGCCGAGATCGAACGCGATCGCGAAGCGGCGGGCGCTCGTGTCGCCGGGCTCGACGTCGACGAGCACGTCGTCGCAGAGCACCGCCGTCACCTTCCAGTCGGAGTGGCGCAGCGTCCGGCCGAGCCCGCGCACGAGGTCGAGCGGGACGCGCAGCTCGACGTCGTCCATCGCGGCGAGCACGCGGTCGAGGTCCGGCGTCTGGTCCTCGAGCGACGGCTCCTCGAGCTCGAGGTAGCGCTTCTGCACCGCGGGGCGCAGGATCACGTGCCGACCGACGCCGACGAGTGCAGCCTTCGGCCGCGTCTGCAGCGGGGGCACCTCGACGACGAGGTCCTCGTCCGCGGCGGCGCGGCAGGCGAGCCGCCAGCCGGTGCGCAGCTCCTCCGGCGAGAACGCGCGCACGTCGACCGAGCCGATCGGCGCTCCTCCGTCGGCGACGCGCACCTTGCACTTCTTGCACGTGCCATGTCCGCCGCACGTCGAGTCGATCGCGATGCCGTTCCAGCTCGCCGCGTCGAAGATCGTCGTCCCCGCGGGGACGCGCGCCTCCTTCGTCGAGCCGTTGTCCTGCTCGAACGAGAGGCGGACGCGGCCCTGCCTGACCGCCACGCTCATGACGCCGCTGCCGCCTGGCGCTCGCGGAAGGCCGAGATCCAGCGCGCGCCCCACTCGTCCTTGCCGAGCAGCAGGTCGCTCGCGCGGCAGGCGTCGACGCAGTCCGGCGAGCGCGCGTCCATGATCGCGCTCGTCAGCCCG
>DASYUZ010000002.1:0-3784 GCA_036000665.1 Gaiellaceae bacterium | reverse complement strand
TCGCAGTTCGGCCCGCAGGTCGGCAGGCCGCAGCCGTACCGTTCTCCGCGGTCGTAGTGGAGCTCGGAGTCAGCGCCGCACGGGCCGGTATCGGCCGCCTGCCAGAAGTTCTCCGCGCGCGGGAAGCCGACGATCCGCTCGCGCGGCAGCCCCACGCGCAGCCAGGCCGCGATCGCCACCTCGTCCTCGGCGAGGCCCAGCTCCGGGTCGCCGGCGAAGACCGAGGCCCACAGGCGCTCCCGGTCGAAGCCGAGGCGCTCGGTGACGAACTCCCACGCGAAGTCGATCGCGCCGTCCTTGAAGTAGTCGCCGAACGAAAAGTTGCCGAGCATCTCGAAGAAGCTCGCGTGCCGCGCCGTACGCCCGACGTCGTCCAGGTCGTTGTGCTTCCCACCGGCGCGCATCACCTTCTGAGCGGTGACGAGCCGGGGGGCCGGCGGCTCGCGCAGCCCGAGCAGGTACGGCTTGAGCGGCTGCATGCCCGCGACCACAAACAGGGTCGTGGGGTCGTCCGGGGGTGGAATCACGGATGCGGACGGATGCCGTTTGTGCCCCTTCTCTTCGAAGTACGAGAGGAACCCCTCGCGCAGCTCGGGCGTCGTCTTCATGCCATCGATTGTAGGTGTCACCGTTTTGGCACGACCGCGGCGCAGACACGGCACAGGTTTGCGGGTACGCTCGACCGCGGGAGGCGGGAAGAAGGACCCTCTTCCCCACCCCCGAGGGGTGGGGCTGCGCCCTAGATGGCTTTCGCCTCTTCGTCCTCGGCGATCTCGGCCCGGATCTTCTCGAGCGAGCGCCGGATCAAGCGCGAGACGTGCATCTGCGAGATGCCGACCTGCTGGGCGATCTGCGACTGCGTCAGCCCCTCGAAGAAGCGCAGGTGCAGGATGCGGCGCTCGCGGTCGTCGAGCGCGCGGAACCCCGGCGCCAGCACGGCGCGGTCCTCCGACACCTCGTACTCGTGCTCCTCCTCGCCGATCGACTCGAGCGGGTCGAGCTCCTCGTCGCCGTCGCCGCCTCCGCCCGTCGAGAGCGAGAGCGACGAGTACGCACGACCGGACTCGAGCGCCTCGAGCACCTCCTCCTCGGTCGAGTCGGCGGCCTTCGCAAGCTCGCTGATCGTGGGCGAGCGCCCGAGCTGCACCGTCAGCTGCTCGATCAGCCGCGAGAGCTGCACGTTCAGCTCCTGCAGGCCGCGCGGCACGCGCACCGACCAGCCCTTGTCGCGGAAGTGGCGCTTGATCTCGCCGATGATGTTCGGCGTGGCGTACGTGGTCAGCTCGACGCCCCGCTCGAGGTCGAAGCGGTCGATCGCCTTGATCAGGCCGATCGCCCCGATCTGGACGAGATCCTCGAGCTGCTCGCCGCGGTACGAGTAGCGACGGGCGAGCGAGCGCACGAGCGACATGTACTGCTCGATCAGCTGCTCGCGCGCCTGGAGGTCGCCGTGGTCGTGGTAGCGGCGCAGGAGCTCGCGGTCGTTGCGCTCGGGCATCAGGCCTCGACCCGCTTCCTGAGAGCGATCCACGGCTTGCCGTCGCGGTGGGCCACGTCGATCTCGTCCACGACGGTCTCGAGCACGCGGCGCAGCCCGACTTCGTCGTCACCCCCGTCGGCGCGCGCGAGCTCCGTGGTAAGCGTCTCGTCGAACGGCCCGAGCTCGACCTCGATCATGTCGCCGGAGATCTGAACGCTGATCGTGATCTCCTCGTCCGACTCGCGCTGCTCCAGCAGCTCGGCCAGCGCGACCTGGAGGTCCTCGAGCTGGTCGAAACTGAGATTCAGCCGGACGGCGAGCCCGCCGACGACCAGATGGGCGACGCTGAGGAACGAGTGCTCGCGCGGCAGCCGCAGCGTGACGCGGTCTCCACTCACAGCTCTTCCCGACTCGCCCGCCGGAGCTCGGCCGCGAGCTCCTGCTCGCGCCGGGCGGCGGCCTCCTTCGCACGCTGCACGGCGCTCCGGACGTCGTGCTCGACGCGGAAGGCAGCCGCTCCGTGCGCGACCCCGGACGCGAGGCCGGCGACCTTCTGCACCGGCCGCTGGATCGCGAGGCTGACCGCGCGCACGGCCGTATCCACGGCATCTGCGGCATCCACGGCGCTGTCGGTCACGAGATCCACCTTGTCTAGTTGCCCGTTCACCCGATCAACCGTCCCTCCCACTTTGTTGATGACGGGAAGGACCTCTTCTTGCGCCCCTTTGATGAACGCAGAGAGCCGCGCAAGAGTTCCGCCCAGCCGGAAAAACGCATAGGCAAGCGAGATCCCGACTGCAAAGAGGAAGACGGCCAGTGCGAGATCGGCGAGTTCGTTCCAGGTGAAGGCGACGATGGACGGCACGCGTCGGGGGCGATCTTAGGCCGCGGAAGCGGAGGTGATGACGCCTGAACCGACAACGACGCCGTCCTCGTAGAGGACCGCCGCCTGGCCGGGGGCGACGCCGAAGACCGGGCCGGCGAGCTCCAGCCGGAAGCCGTGCTCGCCCGGCTCGACGACCGCCTCCACGGCCGGCGAGCGATACCGGAGCTTCGCCTCGACTCGCTCGACGGGCACGTGCAGGCGTCCGCGCGCCTCGATCGACGTCCGGGCCAGCGACGACCGCGGGCCGACCACGACGGTCTGCGTCGGCGCGTCAGTACGGAGCGCGTAGAGCGGCTCGGCCGCGGCGACGCCGAGCCCGCGCCGCTGCCCCGGCGTGTACCGCCACGCGCCCTCGTGCCGGCCGAGCTCCCGGCCTCGCTCGTCGACGATCGGGCCCGCGCCGTTCAGGCCGCGGCGTGCGAGGAAGTCGCGGTAATCGGCGCCGGCGAGGAAACACGCCTCCTGGCTCTCGCGCCGCTCGGCGGCTGCGAGCCCGGCACGCCGCGCTGCGGCGCGCGTCTCCTCCTTCGTCTGCTCCCCCAAGGGGAACCAGAGCCGGTCGAGGAAGGCCGGGTCGAGCCGGCCGAGCATGTAGGACTGGTCCTTGCGCGCATCGACGCCGCACGCCAGCAGCAGCCTGCCGCGGTGGTGCACGATCCGCGCGTAGTGCCCGGTCGCCAGACGGGCCGCACCGGCACGTCTGGCAAATTCCAGCAGCTC
The DNA here is from genome assembly GCA_036000665.1 of Gaiellaceae bacterium. GTDB lineage: Bacteria > Actinomycetota > Thermoleophilia > Gaiellales > Gaiellaceae > JACCTU01. The sequence goes on along the minus strand of DASYUZ010000002.1, from coordinate 698 downwards.
GGCGAAGCGGAAGCTCCCGTTGCAGGAGATGCACGGGTTCGGCGTCTCCCCGCGCGCGTAGCCGCGCACGAACGGCTCGACGATCGCGCGCCGAAACTCCTCGCGCAGGTCGAGCGTGACGTGCGGAAGGCCGAGCGAGTGACAGGTGTCGCGCGCCGCGAGCACCGCGTCGGGCGAGCAGCACGCCCGCTCGGCGTCGGGTCCTTCCGGGTCGAGCCAGAGCCGCAGTGTGACGCCGACGGCGTCGGGGCCCGCCTCGAGGAGCGTCACGGCGCTGTCGACACCGCCGCTCATCGCCACGGCAACGCGCGTGTCAGAGGGCGGCGCGCGGAACGCCGGGCCGATGGCGTTCGCGAGCGCGTCCACGGCGAGCGTCTCGCCCGGAACCGCCGCGGCGTCGAGGAGCGTCAGTCCCTCGAGCGGACGCGCGAGGCCGGGCGCGTCGGCGGCGACGATCCGCTCGCCGTCGACCCGGAGGCGGACGAGCGCCCAGTCGCCGTCACGCGACGAATCTCCGACCAGCTCGACCATGCGGCCACGGTAGCTGAGTACCCCGCCGCCCGCCCGCGTCCGTATGGAACCTGGCAAGCCAGGTGGGTGCGCTGCCGGCGCCTGACGCTCCTGCGCTGCTACCGGACGCACGCTCCCTCTTCAATGGTGTTGGTTCACATTGAAGAACGCGAGCGGGGGCGAAGCCG
>DASYUZ010000001.1:0-4371 GCA_036000665.1 Gaiellaceae bacterium | reverse complement strand
TCTGGAGGCCGATCAGCACGAGCGGCTCGGACAGGCCCTGGCCGAGCGGGCCCACGAGCTGCTGGGCTGAGCGTCATCGTGCGATCATGCGCGCGCCGTGCGGGTCGCCCTCTTTGTCACTTGCCTGGCGGACACGCTCGCGCCCGAGGCCGGCGCCGCCGTCGTCCGGGTGCTTGAGCGGCTCGGCCACGAGGTCGAGTTCCGCCGCGAGCAGACGTGCTGCGGGCAGATGCACCTCAATACCGGCTACCGGCGCGAGGCCCGGCAGCTCGCGGCGCGCTTCGTCCGTGTCTTTGCGAACGCCGACGTCGTGGTCGCACCGTCCGCCTCCTGTGTCGGCACGGTGCGCGAGCTGTATCCGGCGCTCGTCGCGGGCGATCCGGCGCTCGAGCGGGAGTTCGAGGCCCTCGCGTCGCGCCTGTTCGAGCTGAGCGAGTTCCTCGTCGGCCGGCTCGGCGTCGAAGACGTTGGAGCGGCGTTCCCGCATCGCGTGACGTACCACCCGACCTGTCATTCCCTGCGCGTTCTCCGCGTCGGGGACGCTCCGTATCGCCTGCTGCGCGCGGTGCGCGGGCTCGACCTGGTTGAGCTTCCGGATGCGAGCGAGTGTTGCGGCTTTGGCGGGACGTTCGCCGTGAAGAACGCGGAGACGTCCGCGGCGATCCTCACCGACAAGGTCCGCCGCGTTCTCGAAACAGGAGCCGAGGTCTGCACGGCCACCGACAGCTCCTGTCTCATTCAGATCGGCGGCGCGCTGTCGCGGCTCCGGTCGGGGGTGCGGACGGCGCATCTTGCAGAGATCCTGGCGGCGGCGTGAGCGGAGGCTTCCCCGCGGCGGCGCGAGACGCGCTGCGCGACACGCAGCTCCGGCACAACCTGGGCGTTGCGACGCGGACGATCCGCGACAAGCGCGCCCAGGTCGTCGCCGAGCGGCCGGATTGGGAGGAGCTGCGCGAGGCGGGTCGCGCCCTGAAGCAGCGTGTGCTTCGCCATCTGGACGAGTACCTCATCCAGTTCGAGCGGGCGGTCGAGGCGGCCGGGGGGAGCGTGCACTGGGCGCGGGACGCAGACGAGGCGGGTCGGGTCGTCACGCAGCTCGTCGAGGCGACCGGCGCCCGCGAGGTCGTGAAGGTGAAGTCGCTGACCACCGACGAGATCCAGCTCAACGACACGCTCGAGACGGCCGGGATCGGCGTTGTCGAGACCGATCTCGCCGAGCTGATCTGCCAGCTCGCAGGCGAGCAGCCGTCGCACATCCTCGTCCCCGCAATCCACAAGAACCGCGTCGAGATCCGCGATCTCTTCCGCCGCGAGCTCGATCTGCCGGACCTGTCGGACGAGCCGAGCGAGCTCGCCGGCGCCGCGCGTGCCCACCTGCGGAAAAAGTTCCTCGAGGCACGCGTCGCGATCAGCGGGGCGAACTTCGGCGTCGCCGAGACTGGCACGCTCTGCGTCGTCGAGTCGGAAGGGAACGGCCGCTTCTGCACGACGCTGCCGAGGACGCTCATCACCGTGCTCGGGATCGAGAAGCTCGTGCCGGAGCCGGAGGACCTCGAGGTCTTCCTGCAGCTGCTTCCACGTTCCTCGACGGGCGAGCGGATGAACCCCTACACGTCGCTCTGGACAGGCGTGACCCCCGGCGACGGACCGCAGGAGTTTCACGTTGTCTTGGTGGACAACGGACGCACGGATGTACTCGCGGACGAGGTCGGCCGTCAGACGCTGGCCTGCATTCGCTGCAGCGCGTGCCTCAACGTCTGCCCCGTGTATTCGCGGACCGGCGGGCACGCCTACGGCTCGATCTACCCGGGCCCCATCGGCGCGATCCTCACCCCTCAACTTCGCGGCGTCGAGCACGCGTCGTCGCTGCCGTACGCCTCGACCCTCTGCGGCGCCTGCTACGAGGTCTGTCCTGTGAAGATCGACATCCCGCAGGTACTCGTGCACCTGCGCAGCCGCGTCGTCGACGAGGCGAGCCCGCCGCTGGGCGAGCGCGCGGCAATGCGGGCGCTTGCGTGGACGCTCGCCCACGAGCGGCGCTACGAGCGCGCACAGCGCGCCGCGCGCGTGCTCGCCAGCCCGTTCGCGCACGACGGCCTGATCACGCGTCTGCCAGGGCTCGGCGCGTGGACCGATACGCGCGATCTGCGCCGCGTCCCGCGGCAGACGTTCCGTGAGTGGTGGGAGTCGCGGTGAGCGAGGCGCGCGACGAGATCCTCGCGCGCGTGCGCCGCGGGCTCGCGGACGTGCCCGAGGGCGAGCGGCCCGAGGACGTCCCCGTCCCGCGCGCCTACCGCGAGCAAGAGCCGGAAGGGACGCTCGAACGCTTCGTCGAGCGCGTGACCGATTACGGCGCGACCGTTCGCGTCGTCGGGCCGGACGGGGTGGCGGTCGCGATCGAGGACGCGTGTCGCGAGCACGGCGTCCGGAGCCTCGCCCTGCCCGCGGACGTGCCGCCTGCCTGGATCCCGCTCAACGTTGCCGCCGTCCTCGACGTCGACCTCGAGCCCGCGGAGCTCGACCGGCTCGGCGGGGCGCTCACGGGCTGCGCGCTCGCGATCGCGGAGACCGGCACGATCGTCCTCGACGCGGGCCCGCGGCAGGGCCGGCGCGCGCTCACGCTCGTGCCGGACGTCCACGTCTGCGTCGTCGTTGCGGATCAGGTCGTCGACGGCGTCCCGGCCGCGCTGCGGAAGCTCGCCGCCGAGCTTCGGAGCGCGCGTCGCCCGGTCACGTTCGTCTCCGGTCCCTCGGCGACCTCCGACATCGAGCTCTCCCGGGTCGAGGGTGTCCACGGGCCGCGCCGGCTGGAGCTGATCGTCGTCCAGGCCTGATCGGCGCTGCCAGCGTCTGGAGGAAGAACGCGCCTGTTATAGACTCCGGCGGGTCCGGTCGGCGACGATGCCTCGGGCGCGGTGGCCGCGCCTGAGGCTTTCGTATTTCAGGAGGGCAGATGGCGCAAGTCGAGACCAGGAATAGGGCGACGTCGAGCGAGGAGTCCCGCAAGGGCGTCCTCAAGCACGTCGACAAGGAGAAGGTCGAGTTCGTGCTCCTCTGGTTCAACGACCTGGAGGGGCATCTGAAGAGCTTTGCGATCACGCCGAGCGAGCTCGAAGGCGCGCTCGACGACGGGATGGGCTTCGACGGCTCGTCGATCACGGGGTTCAACGCGATCGAGGAATCGGACATGGTCGCGATCCCCGACCCCGAGACCTTCCAGCTAATGCCGTGGCGGGAGGGCGAGACGAAGGTCGCGCGCATGATCTGCGACGTGGTCACGCCCGACGGGAAGCCGTACGAGGGCGATCCGCGCTACGCGCTCCGTCGCGCGCTGGAGCGCATGCAGTCAATGGGCTTCGACACGTTCAACGTCGGTCCCGAGCTCGAATACTTCATCTTCAAGGACGACGAGGGGACGCAGACGCTCGACGAGGGTGGCTATTTCGCGATGACGACGCTCGACGCCGCGACGGAGCTCCGCCAGGAGACCGTCCGCGCCCTCGAGGGAATGGGCATCCCGATCGAGTACGTCCACCACGAGGTCGGACCGTCGCAGCACGAGATCGACATGCGCTTCGCGCCGGCGCTCGACATGGCCGACCACACCCTCACCTACCGGCTGATCGTCAAGGAGATCGCGAAGAAGGCCGGCTTCCACGCGACGTTCATGCCCAAGCCGATCTTCGGCGAGAACGGGTCCGGGATGCACACGCACCAGTCGCTCTTCGCCAACGGCCGGAACGCGTTCTTCGACGAGGACGACCAGTGGCACCTGTCCGACGTCGGCAAGGGCTTCATTGCGGGACAGCTCCGGCACGCCCGCGAGATCTCGGCGGTCTTCGCGCAGTGGGTGAACTCCTACAAACGGCTCGTGCCGGGGTACGAAGCGCCCGTCTACGTGGCGTGGTCGCGGCGGAACCGTTCGGCGCTGATCCGCATTCCGCTTTACAAACCGGGGAACGAGCAGGCGACTCGTGCCGAGATTCGCTGCCCGGACCCGGCCTGCAACCCGTATCTCACCTTCGCTTCGCTCCTGCACGCGGGGCTGGAAGGGATCGAGAAGGGCTACGAGCTGCCCGAGCCGATGGAGACGAACCTGTACCACCTCACGGCCGAGCAGCGGCGTGAGCGGGGCATCGTCTCACTGCCCGAGACCCTCGGTGAGGCGATCGACGAGCTGTCCCAGTCCGAGGTCGCTCGGACGGCGCTCGGGCCGCACATCTTCGACCGGTACGTGGAGCTGAAGCGGCAGGAGTGGGACGAGTACCGGGTCCAGCTTTCGCAGTGGGAGATGGAGAAGTACTTGCCTGTGCTGTAGCCAGGTATCAGAATCCCTATCCGGCCGGGCTTTTGCTCTGCGGTGCACCCGGC